>JANMRV010000409.1:0-9667 GCA_031388685.1 Planctomycetota bacterium | reverse complement strand
GTGCAGTTCCGCGAACTACTCGATGCAAGGCTTCCCGATCGGATCGCGCACGAGCTCGCACGACTCGAAGCCATGCGGTTCGAGTCGGAGTTTCATTTCCCCGGCATCGCACCCCACGCGCCACATACGGTTTCGCCGCAGCTGCTCGAAGCGATCGTGGGCGCGTCACGCAAGAACGCGATCGCGCTGACGACGCATTGGGCCGAGTCGCAAGATGAGACGGACTGGCTCGAGACGGGGCGAGGCCCTTTTGCGGCTTTGCTCGGTGAATCGCCGCGCCGCTCCGGCCTCGACCTGCTGGAGGATGCGGGCTTGCTGCATTCGGGACTCGCGCTGGTCCACGGCAATCTGGCGCGTCCGGCCGAGATCGCGCGTGTGGCTCGAGCCGGCGCGACCTTGGTGCACTGCCCCGCTTCCCACGCTTTCTTCGAACGCCCGGCGTTCGATCTGCGCGCTTGGCACGCCGCGGGTGTTGCCGTGGCCCTGGGAACGGATTCTCTGGCCAGCAACACCTCCCTGGACATGCGCCTGGAACTGTCGCGCCTGGTTGCGGCCCAGCCCTGGCTCGAAGCCAGCCAAGCCATCGACGCCGCAACCGTGCACGGAGCGCGGGCGCTTGGACTTCAGGGTCGAGTCGGGGCGATCGCACGGGGAGCTTTTGCGGATTTGCTCGCCATTCCCGCCGCGGAAACCGATGGGGAACGCCTGCTGGCACGTGTGGCCCGCGGCGAATTCGACGTGCCGTACATGTGGCTGGGGGGCCTGTCAGTGCCCACTTCGGAGCGCAGCGGTGCCTGATCGCCGCGAGCTGTGGGTTGCGCCGCGGGCGGGCGCAACCCAGGATGGCGTCGCCGACAAGCCGATTGTCCGGCCGCGCGGCAAGCGCATACTTTCGAGCAGCATCCTCCAATGACGCTCCTTTCAAAGCCGCCGCTCTCGAAAGAACAGTCGCGTGCGCTCGAGCTCGTGCGCGTGGGCAAGCGATTCTTGCTGCTCGGCCATGTCCGTCCTGACGGCGACTGTCTTGGCGCGCAGGCCGCACTTGCGCGAGTCCTGACGGCTCTCGGAAAGGAAGTCTGGGTTCTGAACAGCGATCCGCTTCCACCGAATTTGGACTATTTGGCCGAGGCGACGCGCTATCGCGTGTACTCCGGGGGCGAACTCCCGGCCCACGACGTGAGTGTGTTCCTCGACTTCTGCGAACTGGAGCGCTGTGGCCCGCTGGCCGCGCCCGTGCGAGCCGCGGGTTCGAAAAAGCTCGTCATCGATCACCACATCTCGCACGGCGAGCCCTGGTGGGACGAAGCGTTCGTGGATGTGCGCGCGGCCGCCACGGGACTGCTCGTCTGGCGCATGGCCTGTCAGCTTGGCGTCGCGATCGATGCCGCGGGCGCGCGCGGTGTGTTCACCTCGATCGTCACGGACACTGGCTGGTTCAAGTATTCGAACACGGATGCGGAAGTGTTTCTGGCGATCAGCGAAATGGTGGCGGCCGGGGTCGTTCCGTCGGCGCTGTACAGTTCGATCTATCAGCGCTCAGGCCGCGACGAGCCCCGTGGAATCGCGCGCGCGCTCGGGCGATTGGAGTACTTCGACGGCGGCAAGCTCGCCGTCATCGATCTGCCGCTGGCCGCGGCGGATAGCTTCGACCTCGCCGATTCCGATGCCGTGCTCGATCTCGTGCGCGCCGTGGAGGCCGTCGAAGTCGTGCTGTTCCTGCGCGAGAGCCGAGATGGCACGTGCAAGTTGTCCGCACGCTCGAAGACCTCGCGCGACGTCAACGCCCTGGCGCGCCGTTTTCAAGGCGGAGGACACGCCAAGGCGTCGGGTGCGACGCTGAAGATGCCGCTCGCGGAAGCCAAGCAGCGACTGGTGGCGGCCGCCCTGGAAATGTGGAGCAGCTAGACGATGAAGGTCGCGATCATCTCCGATCTGCACTCCAACCGCGAGGCGCTCGAGGCGGTGTTCGCGCATATCCAGTCGCTCGCGATCACGACTGTGTACTGCCTCGGCGACGTGGTCGGTTACGGGCCCGATCCTGAATTTTGTGTCGATCTCGTGCGCGGGCACACGCAGCTTTGCCTGATGGGCAATCACGACGAAGCGCTGTTCCGCGATGCCTCGGATTTCAATCCGCACGCACGCGGGGCGATCGAGTTCACGCGCGCGCGCATGCAGCCGAACTGGTACAGCATGAGCGAGAAGAAGGCGCGCTGGCGCTGGCTGAAGGAGCTCGTGCTGACGCACCGCGAAGGCCGCTTCCTTTTCGTACACGGAAGCCCGCGCGATCCGGTGCGCGAGTACGTGCTCTCGACCGACGGGTTCTTGAACCCCGAGAAGCTGCGCGCGATCTTCGATTCCTTCGAAGGCATCGCTTTCGCGGGACATACCCATCATCCCGGCATGCACAGCGAGGATCTTGTCTTCCACGGCCTGGGCGGCCAGACGACGATTTCAATGCCCCTCCCGAGCGACGCGAAAGCGTTCGTCAACGTCGGCTCGGTCGGCCAGCCGCGCGACGGCGACAACCGCGCTTGTTACATGGTGCTCGAGGATCAGCAGGTGACCTGGCACCGCGTGGCCTACGATTTTCAGGTCACCGCCAAGAAGATTTTGCGTACCGGTGTACTCTCGGAAGTTCTCGCGCGCAGACTGTCGTTGGGCAAGTGAGCCGGGTGCCGGCTTGGCGCAAGGCTCAGTGCAGTCCGAAGCTGGCGCGCACGACGTGCCAGAAAATCTGCGGGTTCTTGCGCATCCTGCGCAGCGAATAGGGCTTCCACTCCGGTCCGAACGGCACGTAGACGCGCACCGGATGGCCGGCGTCTTTCCACAGCGCCCACAACTCCCTGCGCACGCCGAGCAGCACCTGGAACTCGTAGTCGCGCTTGGAATACTCGGCGGCCACGACCAGGGGCAGCAGGCGTTCGCCGAGCAGTTCGTCGTGCGTGGCGAAGGAAACGCTTGCGCGCCGCTGGATGAGCAGCTTCGTGCACTCGACGTAGGCCGCGCGAATCGGCTCCGGTTCCGTGTGCGCGATCGTCGCGGGCTCGAGGTAGATGCCCTTGACCATGCGCACGGCGAGCGGGCCCGGCCGCAATCCGCGGATATCGGCCGGCGTGCGCAAGAGCCGCGATTGCAGCACGATCCCGACGTTGTCGTGTTTCTCGCGCAGCGCCTCGAAGATCGCCAGAGTCGCGTCCGTGGTCGTCGCGTCCTCCATTTCGACGCGCAGAAACCGACCGCTCGCTTTCAGCAGGCCGGCGAGCCTCGAGTATTGCTCCAGTGCAAGGGCCTGACCGAGCCTGAGGCCCACGTGCGTCGGCTTGACCGAGACATAGCAATCCAGTTTGCGGTCCGCGAGCGCGGTGGCGGCCGCGGCGTACTGGTCGACGACCGCGCGCGAGGCCGCCTCGCTGGTCACGTCCTCGCCGAGGATGTCGAGGATCCCGGCATGGCCCTGCTGAGCGAGCTCGTCGAGTTTCGCGAGCGCCTCCGGCAGCGTTTCCCCGGCGATGTAGTTGCGCGCGAACAGGCGCATCACGGGCTTGGGGACGTGCGGAAGCACTCCGAGGACGGCATTGGCCAGGATCGACATGGGGGCCGTGGATTCTAGTGGGCCGGCTATCGTGCTGCACGCCTGCGCTCGTGAAGCTATCCTGATCCACACGCGAGCCGCGAGCATGAGGTCGAGCAGGGGCTCGCCAGTTCTCGCCGCGCGTACACCACCACCAGGCGCATGGAAACTGCACGAGTCGTCCTGATCAGCGCTCCCGACCAAGCCACGGCGGAGCGTCTGGCGCGCGAGCTTGTCGAGCAACGGCTGGCCGCCTGCGTCAACGGCATCCCAGGCGCCTTCAGCGTCTATCGTTGGCAGGGCAGCATCGAACGCGCCACCGAGGTGCTCCTGATCGCGAAAACCGATGCCTCGCGCATCGGCGAGCTGATGCTCTGGCTCGAGCGCGCTCATCCCTACGACGTGCCCGAGTGCATCGCCATCGCGCCCGCCGAAATGAGTCCACGCTATCGCGAGTGGCTCGAACGCGAAACCCTTGGCGAGCGCCCGGCGTGAAGCAGCTCGCGATGAAATCTCCGTGCTGGCCTGCGTGCGTGGTGTATCTCTTGCTCTGCGGGTTGGCCACGAGCTGTTCGCGTGCCAAGAATCATCGTCCGGGTCATCAGCCGCGCAACGTGCTGCTCGTGACGACCTCTGCGTTGCGCAAGGACCATCTGTCGGCCTACATGTACTCGCGCCCGACGAGCGCCTGGCCCGCGACCGAGGAGGAGCGCAAGCAGGTGCGCGCCCTTGCGCTGGACGATCTCGCCGAGCAGGGCGTGCTGTTCGCCGATGCCTCTTCCAGCGCCCCGCGTACTTTTCCGGCGTTGTGTTCGCTCATGACGGGCACGCGTACTGCCGTTGCCGCCGATCCAGGCGAAGACCGCGCGTTGGAGAACGAAGCGACGACGATTGCCGAGCGCTTCCGCGAAGCCGGCTTCAGGACCGCGGCGTTCGCTTCCGGAATGTGGTTGCGCGAAGCTCGCGGTCTCGATCAAGGCTTCGATCCGTGGACCTATCGCAGTTCGGACGCGGTCACGATCGACCAGGCGCGCCAATGGCTCGAGCAGGCGGAGCAGGATCCCGCACGGCCTTGGTTCGTGTGGGTGCATCTGGCGGGCTGCGATCCCCCCTACGATCCGCGCGGAGCGCCGCCTCTGCCGGGCGATGCACCGGGCGTGCTGGATTTCTCGCGCCTGTATTCCGATCCGAAGTACAGCGGTCGCGCCGACGGCTCGCTCGCCTACCTCACGAAACTCGAGCGCGGCGAGGTGTCGGCCGACGATTCCGATCGCGCGCGGATCGTCGATCTGTACGACGGAGATGTCGCACGCGTGGCGGCAAGCGTGCGCACGCTGGTGTTGTCGCTGCGCAATCTCGGCCGGGATGGCACGCGTTGGAGGCAGACGCTGTTCGTTTTCGCCGGACTGCACGGAGTGGAGTTGGGCGAGAGCGGGCCGCGCGCATGGGGCAGCTCTGCCTTGACGGCGAATGTCGTCTCGGTGCCACTGTTGTTCGTGCACCAGGCTTCCATGACAGGCTCGCGCGTCATGGCCGAGCAGGTGGGCATCGAGGACATAGCCGCGACGCTCTGCGACTGGTTTGGTCTGCCGGCGCTCGGTGCGCGCGAGCGTTCGCAAAGCGGCAGGTCGCTCTTGCCCGTCGTGGATTCGTACAAGAAGTTCGAGTTCGAGCAGCGCCCGGCCTTCGCGGAACAGAGCGGCCCCAATCCGTCGCGGAGTTTGCGCACGCGTGAGTTTGCGCTGGTCGAAACCACGCAGGCGGGCGTGACGAAGCTCGCGCTCTTCGATCGCATCGCCGATCCGACCGAGCGCTTGGACATTGCTTCCACGCGGCCCGAGTTGTGCGCCAAGCTGCACGCGGAGCTGGAGCGGGAGCGCGCGGCCTTCGGCGCCGGTCGCAATCCGTAGTGCGGATGAACGACGTCGACTCGGCCGCGCCCCCCAGCGTCAATTCGGCGACCCCGCCGGCCCGTGGTGCGCGGCTCGACAGGCTCGGCATCGTGCTCGCCCTGCTCGCGTTCGTGGCGGCCCTTGCGGCGCGCGGGGTACTGCCCGGTTGGTGTCTTTCCGGCGCTGCCGGCGTCGCTTTGCTCGCGAGCGCGGCGCTTCCCCTGCTGGCGCGCTGGAGTCCGCAGGGCGCGGATCCGCTCAAACTTGCGCTATTCACGCTCGCACTTTCACCATTTCTGGCCGCACTCGTGTGGAGCGCCTGGCATCTCGTGTTCGACGCTCGCGACGCGCTCGCCGCGACCGCCCTGACCTTTGCGCTGGCGCACCTGGCTTCACTGGGCAGGAGCGTTCGAATCGTGGCTTGGTCCCGTGCTCAGTTCTCGATCGTCGGCTTGGCCGTCGTGCTCGCGCTCGGAGCGAGTCTTCTGCTGCTGCGCGGCAACGAGCCGCGTTTCGCCGGGCCGGGCATCTTGCGCGCGGCAGTCGCGATGTCCGTCGATCGTTCGTTGCCCCCTTTGCATCCCTGGCTCGCGGGCGAGCCGTGGACGCGGGCCTGGGCCGCCGATCTCTTTGCGGCGTTCAGCATGCGAGCGTTGGCCAGTGCACCCACTCTCGTTCATGCGCTATTCGCTGTCTTCGCGCTGCTCTTGACACCCTTGCTCCTATTCCAGGTCGCCGCGACGATCTGGCGTGACTCGCGGCGCAGCACGATCTCGGTGGCACTGGCGTTGTTCGCGGGTTGTTTCGCTTCACGCGGCTTGAAGGGCGATCGCGCCGCGCTCGATCTTTTCCTGAGCCCAGGACCTGCGGCGCCGGCCTTGATGCTCTCGCTCGCCGCGCTGGCCTGTGCCGCGCACGCGTTGACGCACGGAAAGCGGCCATGGGTCGGACTGTGCGCGCTGTTCCATGGACTTGCGCTGCTGTTGGATTTTTCGAGCGCGTGGCCTGCGGCATTGGCCACGCTGCTAGCTGCGCTTTCGCCTTATTGTGACGTGTGGGCCAGGCCACGCGTGCTGCTCGGCATCGTGCTGGCCGCGCTGCCCGGACTCGTGCAACTTCGTTGGTTGGAGCCGATCGAAGTGCCGATCGCGGCGGAGTCGTTTTCGATCGGGGCGAGGCTGGTCGGACTCTTCGGCCCGTTGGCGCTTGCAGTCGCAGGTATTGTGCTCGCGCGTCGCGCAATCGAGCCAAGCCGTCGGGTGGTGCTGGTCCTGTGTGCGTTCGCGGCCCTGTCCGGATTGCTGGCCGCTTCGATCGACAATGCCTGGACGAATCAAACCAGCGCGTGGAGTCTTGCGCTATTCTTCATGGCACTGCCCTGCGCCGTGCTCTTCGAGGGAACCGGGCTGACTTTCGGCATGCGACGCTGGCCGGCGCTCGCTGCTTGCGTTGGCTTCGGCATGGTCGGGCTGCTGGTACTTGGCAAACGCGTTTTTGCGGACTGGCCGCAGGCGGGAGGCAATGACGCGTTGCTCGGTGAAACCGCATGCTCCCTTGAACCCATCAGTAACGAGGCTTCCGCCGTGGACTTGCGCGCCGCGCTCGCCTGCTTGCGCGAAGACGAGCGACTTGGAACCGATCGCGCCGTGCTGCTCGCTTGTCCGACGCACAATCCCTACCGCACGACGCGCGATTTGCCTGAACTTGGCCTGGCGGCCTGCGCAGGTATCAGTGTGTACGGATCCGCGGGCCAGAACCTGCTGGTGAACGAACCGCAGTACATGCCGCGCCTCGAGCAGCTCCTGAAACTCTTCCGTCACCCCGGCGACTTCGATGCCACGCTCTTCGCCCGTATGGAAAACGCCGGAGTGCGCGCCGTGATCGCACTCGTGCGCGACGAGGATCGCGCGATCAATCCCGCACTTCTCGGAAAGTTGGAGCGCATGGGTTTCGCGCGCTGGCATGATTTCGGCGGCGTCTCGCTGTACATCGGTCCGCGTGCAGCGGCGCTCCGCTACCTGAAGCCTTGAGTGCCGCCGGAAGTTCGGCGCAGGGGCCCGCGCAGTTGCGTCCGGAGGCCATCGACGATGCCGACCGCGCCGGCGCCTTCGCGATCTTTGCGCTGCTCGTCGCGCTCTACACGCTGACTTTCAGCGGCTTGCCGGACAATCCCGACGCCGAAGTCGAATTCCAGACCGTGCACAGTCTGGCGCAGCATGGGAGTCTGGCGCTGTCCGACACCCCGGAAGCGCGCGCGATCGTCGCCGCGCGCTTCGACGTGAGACCGGGCGGCCCGGGCCGCGAGCAGCGTTGGTATGCCTGGTTCGGCGTTGGTCAGGCCCTGGTTGCCTTGCCCTTTTACGCCGCCGGCGCGTGCCTAGAGCGCGGTTTCCCTGAGGTCGAAACGCGCCACGCCAGCTTCGTCGCCTATGGCGCGCAGCGCAGCGAGTATTGGCGGCACCTGGCCGTGGGTTGGCGCAATCCGCTGCTCGCGGCCGCGACGGCGGCGCTGTTGTTTTTCGCCGCGCGCCGCCTGGGCGCAGCGCGGGGCAGCGCCTCGCTTGCCGCGGTGCTTTTCGGAACGGCCACGTTTGCCTGGCCGCAGGCACGCTCGACTCTGTCCGATGTGCAGGGGACGTTCTTCCTGTGCCTGGCCTTCGAGCGCTGGCTTCGTTGCCGGCGCGAATCGCCTGGGCGAATGTCCGCGCTGGGCATTGGAGGCGCGGCACTCGCGCTCGCCGTGCTCACGCGCGTCGCCCTGGCTCCCGCGGCCTGCGTGATCGCCGTGGCCTACGCCGCGAGTCTCCTGCAGCAGCGCGCGAAACTGCGCGAGTGCAGCGCCTTCCTCGTGCCACTCATCGCTGGAGGCGGGCTGTTCCTGCTCGCGAACGAACGCCGCTTCGGTTCTGTGTTCGAGACGGGCTACGGAACGGCACTCGCCGGCGGAACATTTTTTTCCAGCTCGCCACTGCCTGCGCTTGCAGGGCTTCTGATCTCGCCCGGCAAGGGGTTGGTGTGGATGGCGCCGCTGTTGTTGCTCGTGCCCGTCGGCTGGCGCCTGTCGCGAGCGCGCGGCGAACGCGTCTGGCCGTGGCTCGCGGCTGCAGCGGCAGCGGCCGTGATCGCGCCGGTCGTGTTCACGCAATCCTGGCACGGCGCGTGGACCTATGGGCCGCGCTACGTGCTGCCGATCGTGCCGCTGTTGTGGCCGGCGGTCGCGCTGGCCTTCGATTGCGCGCGCAAGCGGCGCGGAGTCTTCATCGCGGCACTCGCGCTGGCGCTGCTCGGTCTTGCGACGTCGCTGCCCGGCGTGCTCGTCGATCACATGACGCACCAGGATCTGGCGCTGCAAGGCGCGCGCATCGAGTGGCCCGATCCTGGTGGCTTGGACGAACGCGAGCGTGACGACGAGCGTTTCCTGAGGATTCAATGGGACTGGAGCTTCGCGGCGCCCTGGGCGCATTGGCGTATCGCCAAGAGTCGCGCGCTCGGGGCGCAAGACGAGTATTCGCCGCGCGAACTGTTCGGAGTCGAAAGCGACGCGCTCATCCATCCGCAGCACGCACGCGAACTTGGCTGGAATCACCTGGCCTGGGTCGACATGAAAGCGCGCCTGGATGGCCCGTTCTGGATCGGACCGCTATTCGCCGCGCTGTGGCTCGCGATGGGGGCCTGGGCCTGGCGAACGTGCTGTGCGCGGCTCGTGCGTCCCGAAGGCGGGCCGCGGGACCACGGCGCTCAAGCCCGGAACGAGTCGCCCCGATAGGCGTCCTGTGATTTTCCCGGCAACTGGTTGGCCCCTTTTTCTCGGCTGCAGCATCGCCACGGCGCTGCTCGTCGCCGGCGCCACTTCCGCCACCCAGGCCGTTGAGGCCGCGCCGCCTGCCGAGCTCGCGATTTTGCGTCGCGTCGAGTGCTTCGAACTGCGCCGGACCAGCGACGGACCCGCGCTCGGTTTCGCCAGCATGCGCCGCACGGACTCCGGCGCCAATGTGCAACTCGAGTGGCAAGTCAACTTCCCTGATGCCGAGCTGAACGTCTGGCACGTGGAAACCTGCGAGGCGGAATCCAGACGCTGGATCTGGCGCGAGCGTCAACCGCGCAATTCGCGAACGGTCAACGCCGAGCGAGTCGGCACGGCTGTCGAAGTGACTGAATGGGGGCGGCCATGCGTCTGGCGAGCGGTGCTGCCGACCTTCGG
>JANMRV010000395.1:0-7695 GCA_031388685.1 Planctomycetota bacterium | reverse complement strand
TCCAGGGGCGCGAACGAGATCCAGCGCGGGCGCTCGGAGGCGCTTTGCATGCACAGGCGCAGGTGCACCGGCCGGACGAGTTGCAAGGGCAGTTCGATGTCGGTTTGCGCGGGGCTTTCCTGGGCCTCGTCGGGGATCATTCCGCTGGCGCAATGGATCCAAAGACTTACGCCGTCGTGGACGAGTTCGAGTTCCACGCCGCAAAGTTGCGCCTGAACATGGCGCGTACCTTTGGCGCCGATCGAGACCCGGCCCGCGCTGCCGGAAGCGAACAACAGGATGCGCTTGGCGCCGGCCGCCTCGAGGTCGGCTTCGAGATCGAGGGTGGCCGACAGGCTCGTGCGATCGGCTTGCTCGAAGCGCAGCACGCAGTGCTCCCCCATTCGGATCCGATCGCCGGGCTGCAGACTCTTGCCCGCTGCGCCCAGCGGCTCCAAGGCGATCGACACGCGCGCGCTGCCGATCGGCTCGACACGCCAAATTGCGCCGGAGTGAAACGAAGGCGGCTCGAGCACGAAGCGCGCGTGGCGCGGCAGGAGGTCCGCGAGGATCGGGACGTCCGCCTCGCCGGCGCGCGCGTGGCCGACGCTCGCGGAAGTTCCGGCGCAGATCAGGAAGCTGCCCGCATCGTCGAGCGACATGCGCATGCGAGCTGGACGTGCGCTCGACGAGTTCTGCGCGGGGGCAGCTGACGACGTCGCTGCTGTTGCGCCGGAGGCGGCATCCGCGGCGCGGCCCTGATTCTCCGCGCGGCCGGCCCGCATCTGCGCGAGGAGCTCGCGCAGATCGTCGCGACTCTCCGCCACGACAGGCTCGGGCCTGGGCGGCGCGGGCGGCGGGGTCGGAAGCAGCGGCAGGATCAGCGTGCGCAGGCCCGCTGCGCGCGGATCCCGGGCCAGCAGCTCGTCGTGCAGGATCGCCAGCGCCTGCTCGGGGCGACCGGCCTGGAGCGCGCGCCTGGCGGCGGACAACAACAATCGACGTTGAACGAAGGCGGGCAACAAGCGGCGCATGGCCGGCGTGTGAAAAGGACTAGGCGCCGGTGGGCGCCCTGCGGGAACGGAGCTTGGACATTTCGCGTTCGTTCGCCGACGGTGGGCGCCTCGCGCGCACTGAACTCACAGCTCGCGGCGAGCCGACCGAAAACTGACTCGGGAGCAGACGATCAAGCTCCGGTGATCACCGCGCCGCCCTGGTTCTGGGCTTCGAGGAACGCCTTGCGCGTGCGCTCGTAGAGGTCCTCGCGGCGCAGAATTTTCGGGTGCGGGCAGAAGGCGATCCCGACCGAAATCTCGAGCCGGTCCCCGACCACGTCGCACAGCCCCTTGTCCTGGGCCATCTGCTGCACGCGCTTGGCCATCACCTGCGCGCCGTCGGGTCCCGTTTGGGGCAACAGGAAAAGGAACGAGTTCTCGTCGAAACGGCCGAGCACGTCGGTGTCGCGCGAGGCGACCAGGAAGATTCCTGCGAGTTCGCGCAGCGACAGGTCGCTCAACTGACCGTCGAAGCCGAGCATCACGCAGGACAGCGGCTGCCCGAAGCGCGTGGCGCGTTTGTACTCTTCGTCGAGCTTGATCTTCAGGTAGGCGAAATTGAACAGACCGGTGTCCGGATCGGTCAGCACCTCGCGCATCTGCTCGTCGGGCACGCCGCTCGCATTGGTGAACAATGCTTCGGGAAGCACGGGCGGCTGTTTCTTTTCGCGCGAAGCGTTCGGCAGCGCGGGCCGCACAGCCGCATTGGCTTCCAAGGCCTTGCGCAGCGCCGTGCCGTTCAGCGGCCGCGCGAGCACGCCGGTCGCGCCGCAGAAGTGCGCGATACTCTCGGCGGCGCTGTTGCCCGTGTCGACCACGATGAACGTGCGGCAACGCGTCTTGCCGGTCAGCGTGCGGCAAGCTTCGTACACGTTCGAGCTGCGCAGCATGTTGTCGAGCAGGATCACGTCGCCCGCCACCGGCGGCTTGGACATCAATTCGTCGACCGAACGCGCGGTCTGGAATTCATAACCGTCGAGAGCCGCCGCCGCCGCGCGCGTCGAGGCGAGCAGCGACTCGTCGTTGGTCACCAGTCTTAGGGTGCGAAGGCCGTCGCCCATGGGGATTGATTCCTGTACGGTCGCGGAAAGGAGCCGGATGCAGATTCGGGCATCGGCCGGTTCGAGTCAAGGGCCGAGGCCCGTTCTTCCGGTGTGCGCCCCTGCGCACTCTGGCCGCGGCGGTTCATTCGAAAAACCAGCGCGGCGACGCAGCGAACTCAGGGGTCGGAACGGCCTGCGACCGGGCCCGGCCCCCGCTCAGCTCCCGGCGGAAAGTTCCTCGATCCACTCGACCGGCATGTCGTAGTTGGCGTAGACGTTTTGCACGTCATCGTTGTCCTCCAACAGGGCGATCAGTTTCAAGAGGCGCCGGGCGTCTTCCTTGTCGGCGACCTGGAACCGATTGAGCGGAACGTAGGCCATGTCGGCGGACAAGAACGTCTCGCCCTTGGACTCGAGCACGGCCTTCAACGGCAGGAACTCGGTGGCCTTGGCGTACAAGATCGCGGCGTCGCTCTCGATCTCGACGTCGTCGACGCCGGCATCCAGAGCCAGTTCGGTCAGCTGATCTTCGCTGCGCTGCTTGCGATCCACGACGTAGACGGAGCGCAATTCAAAAAGGAATGCGACCGAGCCTGGCGAACCCAGATTGCCGCCGCCGCGCTCGAAGAGGTGCTTGATGTCCGGTGCCGTGCGGTGGCGGTTGTCGGTCAGGCACGCAGCCATCAACGCCACGCCACCGGGACCGTAGCCCTCGTAGACGAGCTCTTCCCACTGATCGCCGTCCTTGGAGCCCGAGCCCTTGGCGATCGCGCGCGTGATCGTGTCCTTGGGGACATTGGCCGCCTTGGCCTTTTCGATCGCGTAGCGCAACTTGAGGTTGGCATCGGGGTCGCCGCCACCTGAGCGCGCGGCGGACATGACCACGCGCACCAACTTCGAAAAGGCCTTGCCGCGCTTGGCGTCGACGGCGCCCTTGCGAGCGGCGATGTTCGAAGAGTGAGAGTGACCTGCCATGGGATCTCGGGACGCTGGGCGCTGGTGACTGAAGGGCTCGAAAAGACCGAAGCGGTCCCGGAGGCGAATCTGCCTGGGGACCGCTTCGCGTGCGAGGGACCGAAAGCGCCTGGTATCAGCGCTTGGAGAACTGGAAGCCGCGACGTGCACCGCGCCGGCCGTACTTCTTGCGTTCCTTCATGCGGCTGTCGCGCGTCAGGTGACCTGCGTCGCGCAACGGAACTTCGAGCGCGGGATTGAGCTCCTTGAGTGCGCGCGCGAGCCCCATGCGAACCGCGCCGGCTTGCCCATTGGGCCCGCCGCCGTTGACGTTGCAGAAGATGTCGTAGCCCTGCTCGTTCTCGGTGAGCTTGAGCGGCGAGCGCGCATCGATCTGCATCTGAACCGTCGGGAAGTACTCGTTCATCGGGCGACCGTTGACGAGGAAACCGCCCTGGCCCGGAGTGAGGCGCACGCGCGCGACGGCCGATTTCCTACGACCGAGGCCCCATTGGAAAGTAGTTGCAGTTGTCATTGAGCTTGCGTCTCTCAGAGAGTCGGGTTGACTTTGACGGGCAGTTGGGCGCTGTGCGGATGCTCGGCACCGTCATAGACCTTCAGCCTGCGCAACATGTCATGACCGAGCTTGGTCTTCGGCAACATGCGGCGCACGGCGAGCTTGACGATGTCGTTGGGGCGCGATTCGCGCACGCGCTCGAGCGCGACCTTCTTCTGGCCGTCGTGGTACTTCGTGTAGTGGACGTAGAGCTTCTGATCGTCCTTCTTGCCCGAGAGCTTGCTCTGCGCCGAATTCGTCACCACGACGAACGCGCCGGTCAGGCTGCTGGGGGTGTACGTCGGCCGGTCCTTGCCCATCAGCGACATGGCGATCTGACTTGCCATGCGCCCGAGCCGATGCTCGGAGGCGTCGTAGTGGAGCCAACGCTCTTGCGCGTCGGCAGAACGGACGTAGGTGCTCTTCATAGGAATGACGGACGGGCCGGTTCGGCGCGACGGAGGGTCGGCGCTCGAGCCGGACGTAAGGGTCGAAGAGAATAGCGGCCGGTGCGCCGGTCATCAATGGCCGGCAAGGGTTTCAGCGGCGCAAGTGCAAGAATCGTTCGCCGAAAACGCTCAAAGGCCCAGTCCGCGCAGCCAGGTCGTGGCCTCCGGCTCGGCCGGAAAGGCCTGCGACACGACCTCCGAAGCGAGCTGGCCCACGAAAATCGAACTGCCCATCGGCAGAGCTGGAACGAGCCAGCCGGGAGGTTCGCCGGCCACGCCCTGCGGCAGGCTCTCACCTAACGGCCAAGGCCCAAGGCGCGACCAGCTGCCGTCGGCCTCGCGCAACCAGGCTTCCGTGAACAGCCCGAAAGCGTTCACCTCGCGCGAAAGCCGCCGCGTACCCGAAGCGAAGAGACGCAGCTGGTAAAGCGTGGAGCCAGGCGAACTCAGCGAAATGAGCGAGGGCTCGGCCTGCGTACGGCAGTGGACCAGCGCGCGCCCCGGCAGGACCTCGAGCCGCGAAGTCGAGAGATCAGCAGCCACGAGTTCGCCACGGACTGCCAGCACCGCGAGCCAAGGATCCCCGGGCGAAGCCTGGAATCGCGCTTCGAGAATCCGCAGCACCGTGGGATTGGGGGTGCGCGAAGTGAGCGTCAGGACCAGGACGGCGGCTGCGGCGCAGAGCGCGATCAGCGTGACGGCAGACACACGCCGACGCAGGCTCAGCGTCATCAAGAAAGCGGCGCCTAGCACGAACAGCGCGGACCATGGAGCGCGCGCTGCGCGTGGCTCGAGCTGCGGGCGCGGGCGCGCCTGCAAGTCCGCGGCGACTTCGCCAAGCTCCAACGGCGCGACGATTTCGACAAGCCGTGCGTGTCCTGTCTTGGCAAGCTCAGCGGCTACGAAGCGCGACCAAACTTCGCTGGGCAGACTTTCGGACGGCAACGGAACGGCCAACGTGAACGTGCGCCGCTCGCCGGCAGCGAGCGGGCGATCCAAGGACAACACGGCGTGTCCCGCGCCTTCGAGCTCGAGCGATATCTCGGCGCAGGGACCTTCAATTTCGATCTTGGCGAGCGCGGCTCGCGCGCCGTGACCTTGCGCGAGCAGGCACAACAGCAGCGCGCTGATCACGCCGTGGCTCCGCGAGTCGTGAGTGCCGCCGCGAGACACAGCGAGATCAGCAGGATTCCAGGCCCAAACGGCGACGGCGAGCCGTCGACTGCAGCCAGTGCCCAGTGCAACGGACTGCACTGCGCGGCGCTCTTGCTCCATGCGGGCGCGAGCGAATCTCCGGAGCGCGCTCCGAAGGACAACGCGGCATGCAAAAGGGGCAGGCCAAGGACCAGCGCCATCCAGAGCGTTGCATGCAGTCGCGAGGACGCGCGCCGCGAACGAGACAGTTCCGCGGCAAGCGCCGACAACGCGATGAAGGCGAGAGCCCAGGCGATTGCGCTGGCACAGCGCGGCCAAGCGCTGCCGCGCTCGAGATCGAGAGCCAGGGCCAAGGCCAGCACAGGCACGCAGGCCATGAGACTCCCCCACCACGCGCACAGATCGCGGGCGCCGATGGTCGCGCGCGGCAAACCGGCGAGGGCGATCCAGGCCAACGCGCAGAGCGCCAGGCGCGGTGTCGCCTCAAGGCCCGAGTCCGAGAGATCGAGAACTCCTGCGCGCTCGAGGATCAGAGGCGCCAGGGATGCGAGCCAGGCCAGCACCAACGCCGCGGGGCCCATGCCGGCAGGCCTCAGTGAACGCGGCCGAGTTTCGTGCTCGCCGGCTCGTTCGTGCTCGAGGACTTGGGCTTCTGCGTCTTCACGGACTTCACCGGCATGCGCACACCCGGAGTCCCTCCGCGCGGCAGCATCGCGGCGTGGTCCCAGCGCACCTCGACCAGTTCCCAATCGACAGTGCCCGTCTGGAGCGCCGGCAAGCTCCCGGATTCCTGCGCGGCTCCCGCAGGCAGACACAGCAGCGCGTTGGCAACGTGCAACCACTTCGTGGCCACCGGCAATTCGCCGGGTTCCTGCGTCGACGGCGCTCGGCCGAAAAGGATGCGACGAGAGTTTTCCAAGTAGAGGATCGTGCCCGGTTCCTCGACACTCGTCTGGCGCGCCCTGCGCGCGTCGATGATCGTGTAGCCAAGACGCGCGAGGTCCTCGCCCTCTAATTCGGCCCACATCGACGAGGCCACCGACAATGCATCGGCGACGCAATCGTTCCACAGCACTTCGCCGGGCCGCAGATTCTTGGCCTTGCCCTCCTCCAATGAAATCACCGGCAGGAAGCCCCGACCGCGAGCAGGCGGCGTGGGCCAGGCGCCCGGCAGCAACATGCCGTCGTTCGCGATCCCCAGAAACTCTCGCCCGATTTTCACGCACGCAATCGGAGTGCGCATCTCGATCTGGATGCGCAAACCGTCGGGCCACAGCACCTGTGGCTGTGCGACCGCGAGCACGAAGGGCAACGCGCGCAAATCGCGCACGATCTGCGCCGCTGCGTCCGCATCCTCGCAGTCGAATGGAGCCGTCTTTGAAACGCGCTCGGCGACGATCGCCTTCCAGCGCGGATCGGACCAGGCGGCCCCGACGTCCAGGCGAACGTCAGCGGTCTCGACGCGGGTGAATTCGGCTGCCTCGACTCCGCCCTGCAAAACCCACAGGAACCACGCCGCTGCAAGTATCGCCAGCATGACGGTCACGCTGGTCAACACACCGCCGTGGTGTCCGTACCCTTGATTCAATTGCGAGCGACGCATGGCGAGGAAATCCCCGAACAAGTCTTTTCGCGCGGAGGAAATGGCGTTCTGCCCCAGCACTCACTGCGCTTCGCGGCCGGGCTCAGTTGCGCGAGCCGACCAGCGGCGGTTCGGTGGCCACGACGTTCTGGCTGTTGGGCGAGAGCCGGCGAGCCGCGTCTTCGATGAAGAGATCGATGCAGGTCTGCAGTTCGAAGACCTCCTCGCGCGAAAGCGTCACTGTCTTCGAGCTCGATTGCTGGTGCAGTTCGTGGCTCAAGAGACGCGAAACGACCTTCAACGTGGCCAGTTGTCGCTGCAGGTGTTGTGTGGACTTGGGGTTGGTCGACAGCGGTTCCATGGAAGACCTCGGTTGGCCTGTGGCCTCGAGCGGATCGGAGCGGTTGAATGAAGCGGTCAGAAGCTCTCCACGCACGCGGCGCCTCGGCAGCAGTTGCCGAGCGAGTCCGACACGTGCTTAGATACAACGATGGCAAGGCGATTCCAAGCGCGGAGAACGAGTTCGTGAATTCGCGTCATCGCCCCAACGAAGGCGCCCGCGGCCGCCGCGAGCGCGAGCGCGAGGCCGAGCCGGCGAAAGCGCAGGCGCCCAGGCCGGGAGCGGATCGAAACGAGCCTCCGGCCAGCGGAAGATCGACACGCCAGAGCGCCCATGATTCGGAAAGCGCGCCCTTCGGTTCCGGTCTCGAACATCCGAGCGAGCCTCAGCCGCAACCCGCACGCGAGGAACCCGCCCCCCGTCAGGCGGAACGCACCGAGCGCGAACCGGAGTCGCGGGAACGGGCACCGAGAAAGGTCCACGGCAAGGATCGCAAGCAGAAGTTCCCGGGACGCAAGGGCGCGCATGCCGGCGGGGCCGAGCGCTCCGTCGAGCCGCCGCGCAGTGGTCCTCGCCTGGCCG
>JANMRV010000369.1:0-6489 GCA_031388685.1 Planctomycetota bacterium | reverse complement strand
GAGCTGCGCGCCTGCGAACGTGAGCTGGCGAGGTTCGGCTACGCGGTCGACGCCGACGACCCGCACCGCATCGTGGGGCAGGGTGCGTCCTACAACCTCGACGACACGCAGTTCTTCAGGAAAGTGAGCTACCTGAGCTGACCGCAGCAGGCTGACTCAAGAAAAGACAACGCACCGCCGCGGAAATCCGCGGCGGTGCGTTTTCGTTCCGCCCGACGATCGATCCAAGTCGACTTCGGCGCGATCAGTTTCCGCCGCCGCCAACCGGCGGTGCAGGCTTCGGAGCAGGGCGAGCCGGTCTTGCCGCGCCACCTGCGTTGTCAGCAGGTGTCGGCGCCGGGGGCTGGGTGGAGGGCGCGGGAGTCGGGGTCGAGCCGCGCGCCGGTGCGGGTGCAGGCACAGCCGGAGCTACATCATTCCCGCGTCTCGCCGGAGGATTTACGGCAGGAACCGCGGGCGCGGGCTGCGCAGGCGCGTCCGCGCGGGCGCGCGCCGGTGCGGGTGTCGGTGCCGGTGCCGGAGTCGGAGTCGGCGCTGTCCCAGTGGTTCCCGTGGTCGCCGCGCCGGCTCCCGAGGTCGATGCGGCCGCCGAACCGTCGGCCGATGTCGCCGAGCCCGAACTGCCAGCGGCCTTCAATCCCTCGGCGGCCTGGCGAAGGCGCTTCGTCATGGCGGCTTCTTCGAGCGCCGCCTGCTCCGGAGTGAGTTCCGCATTGCGAACGCGCCGGGTCAAATCGCCCTGGGCATCGGCAAGCTTCGAGCGGAATCCCTGGGGTGCGGCAGGCGCAGCGTTCGAGTCGGAAGCACCGGCGCCCGCGGACTTGGTCTCGACGCCCGGCGCGGGCTTGGGCGCGTCCGCGCCGCGAGCGTTTTCAACGCGGCGCAGCGTATCGCCGTAGAGTTCCGTGGCCTTGGCCGGATCCAACTCGCTGTTGCGCAGCCTGCGATTGAGCGACTCCTCGATCGCGCGCAGATCGGGCTCCTTGTCGGCATTCGGCGCCCCGGGCGCGGCACTTCCAGACGCGCTCGTGCCGGCCGGGTCCTTCACGCCAGCGGTCTTCGCGATGCGCAGGTCGACGGCCTCGAGTTCAACGCGAGCCTTCTCAGCGCTGATCTCGCCGTTGCGCACACGACGCAGGATGTCGGCGCGGACTTCCTCGGGAGTACGGGTCTGGTCCTCGGCTGCCGGCGCGAGTGCGCGACGGGCAGCCGCGGGTCCACTGGGCGCGGGCGTCGCTGCCGCAGGCGCCGCTGCGCGAGCACCCTCCGCTGCGCCCGCGGGGGCGGGAGCCGCCGGAGGCTTGACCTCGCGCTTCGACTTGAGGTCCTCGGACTTCTGCGCGCGGCGCAGGGCCTGCAAGCGGGTCGACTCGGCCGTCAGATCAGACGCAGCTCCGCCGGCGAGCTTCGCCGCGCGGCCCTCGCTCGCGACGGTGTACTCGTCGGCGCTCAGTTTCGAATCGGAGTCGGCATCCGCGCCGGCGAAGGCGCCGGCATCAAGGCCGCCGCTGACAGCTTCGTCCGACGTCAGGCCACCCGAACGGTCGGCGTCCGCCTTGGCGAACGCGTCGCGGACTTCCTTGAGTGTCAGTCCGGCTGGTGCCGTCACGGCAGGAGCGGGTGCCGGAGCCCTGCGCGATCCCGGTGCTGCTCCGCCGGTCGTTTGGGCGGAAAGCGGTGCGCCGGCGAGCAAGAGAATGAATGTCAGCGTGCGGATCGGCCTCATGGTGCGTGTTCTCTTCTGCCTGGAGTGTTGTGTCGAAGCCAAATCGGACCCGCTCATGTCGACAAAGAGCACCGCGGGTCCGCAGGGGCTCCACCGATTGCCAGCGACTGCCGTGCCAAGTAGCTCGGATGTGGGCGGTAGCCTAACTCAGGCAGCGCAAGATGGTTAGGACCGTGCCCCATGGCGAGGGTCGCCGCAAAGTGTCCACTGCTGGACACAAACGGGGCTTGCGTGGCCCGCGGAGAGGTCGGCCTGCTCCGGGATTCGGCGGCCCGCGGCGTCGCTCACCATTGAACGCTGAGAGCGTTCGTGAGGCTGAAACCGTGACCGCAGGGACCGATCGGGTCGCGGTACCAATATTGATAGTGGCGCTGTTCACCCCCGAGCAGGCCTTCGCGGATGGACAGGCTCATGTTGCTCGTGGCAACTCCAGCGGCATTCGAGGTCACGGCACCGAGGCGCATCAGTCCCCCGCCGAGGCAACGCAGGCCGTCTCCGAAGGGCAGGCCGCCAACCGAAGTGTGCCCGCTCAAGAAAATCCCGACCTTCGCGGGCGGGCAATTTCGCGCCGTGAGCACGACCGTGTCCGCGACGACGACTGCCGTGCCAAAGCCTTCGAGGATCGCGCCGACGCCCGTCGAGTTGGCGCAGCCCCGGCCGGCCGATGCGAGGTTCCCACACGGGCAGGCGCCGCTCGATCCGTCGCCGAAGCAGAACGGAGTTCCAACCGGCCAACCCGCGAATGTCGCTAGCTCCATCGCGCGACTCTCGGGCAGGTGCATGTACGTGTGCATTCCGCGCACCCAGTAAAAAGTCCCGTTAGGGCCGGTGCTGTTCGCGGCCCACTTCCATTCCGCGAAGGGGATCGGCGTCAAACCGACGGCCGAAACGAAGTAGCGCGTGTTCGCGTTGAAGATCAACGGAGTCACGAGCGCGACCTCGAACCTGGACATGCCGCCGGGGACGGCGGTCTGAGTGAACGACGTGTAGATGTCCTCGCTGATCGGTCCGCTGCCGGGGGCGAAAATGTCCGGTTGCACCGCAACGGTGTTCGGATCCTGGTTGAAGAAAGAAACCTGGAAGCCGAGCGGAGGCGCAGTCTCTCCCCACCAGCGCAGGCGCGCGATCGTCGTCGTCTGGGGCAGCTTGAAGTCCTCCCACGCGATCGCGTCGGAGTCGAGATCGTTCTGCCCTGTCGGGTCGATCCACAGCTGGCAGGGACGCAGGGTCCCACCGTTCGGATCCATCGGCTGCTCGTACACGTAGCCTTGCGCGGCGGCGGCGGCGGACAGAATGGCGACGCTCAACAAGGCGGGGAGGGACTTCATCAAGGAATCCTGCTGGGTTCGAAGCGCGTGAAAGACCGGCGAGTGGTCAAGGCGCCGGAAGGCGCACCGACCTGTGGAATTGTCGGCTCGTTTCTCGCACCGCGCCGATGACAGACCTGTGCGACATGCCTGGATTTCCAGCATTTCTCGCGACCGCCTGCTCGCTCTGCGCAGCCACCCTCGTGCGCGTACGCAATGATTTCGAACTTCAGCCCCCTTGCGCTTTCGGTGTGAAGCGTAAGGCCGGACTTTCCAGCGCAGCTGCTAGAATCGCCGCACGCTCCGGCGCCCCGACACGTTGCGAAACCTGCACGTCACCTTCTGGATCGGCCTCGTCGCGGGCATGGCTCTATCGGTCGCTGGCATGCTCTTGTGGAACCAGCGCGAGGACGCCGACTTGGCGCGCTATCGCGCCGTGCGCGATTGGGTGCGCGGTAACTACGTCCGCGACATCGACGCCGAGGGCATGATCGACGACGCGCTGCACGGCATGGTCGAGAGCCTCGATGGTTACTCGCGCTACTACGACAGCGCGCAGGTCGCGGCGCTCGAGCGCGACACCACGGGCCGCTACCGCGGCATCGGCGTGGTCTTCAGGCCGCCGCTCGAGGCGGGACGTGTGCTTTTCGCGTTGCCGGGTTCGCCCGCGGACAAGGCCGGCCTGCGGCCGGGCGACACGATCCTCGCGGTCAACGGCAGGACTCGCGCCGACCTGAGTGCCTCCGAATTTCAGCGTGCGATCGCCGATGCTCCCGGCGACGAATTGGAACTCTCCGTTCGCAGCCTTGACGGCCAGGCGCGCACGCTTCAGCTGACGCGCGCGGAACTCGTGGATCCGACCGTGCGCCACGCCCAGATGCTCGATGCCGAACACGGTGTCGCGTACCTCGCGATCACTTCGTTCAGCAAGGAAACGCCGGCTGAATTCGATCGCTGGATCTCCGCGCTGCAGGCCCAGGGCATGCGTGCGCTGGTGATCGACCTGCGTGGCAACCTGGGCGGTGTCTTGTTTTCCGCCGTGCACATCGCCAATCGCTTCATCGAACGCGGCTTGATCGTCTCGACCGAGGGCCGCGGCGAATCCAAGCGCTACGAGGCCGAGCGCGTGAAGGCCACACTGGCAGCGCTTCCGCTCGCGCTGCTCGTCGATGCGGACTCGGCCAGTGCGAGCGAAGTCCTCGCGGGCGCCGTGCAGGACCATCGCCGCGGTGTGCTCGTCGGAGCACAGACCTACGGCAAGGGCATGGTGCAGCAGGTGCGCTCGTTCGGCGACAACGACTCGGAAGTGCGCCTGACCACGGCCTACTACTACACGCCGGCGCACACGAATATCGAGCGCACGGTGCAGAAGGGCCGCGAGCACGGGCTGCTTCCTGACCTGCGCATCGAACTGCCTCGCGACGGCGCGCTGCGCGTGCGGCTCTATCTCTCGCACTACAGTCCGCCACCGAGCGCGCTCGAGGCCCTGCGCGCGTGGGAAGCAGCCGAGCAGATCGAATTGATCGAGCCGCACCCGCGCGACGCGCAACTCGAAGCTGCCTTGAACCTTTTCCGCGGAGTGCGGCCCGGCCCGCAGCCGATCGACAAACGTCCGTGAAGGACCTGGTGCTCGGGATCGAATCGTCCTGCGACGAAACCGCGGCCAGCGTCGTGCGCGGCGGACGCGAAGTGCTTTCGTCGATCATCGCCAGCCAGATCGAGGAACACGCGCCCTACGGCGGCGTCGTGCCGGAAATCGCCGGTCGTTCGCACCTGCGCGCGGTGATGCCGACAATCGAGCGCGCGCTGAATGAGGCGCGCATCGATTTGTCGGATCTCGCGGCGATCGCGGTCACCGTGAAACCGGGGCTGATCGGCTCGCTGCTCGTCGGCCTTTCGGCCGCGAAGGGTCTCGCCTACGCCCGCGGGCTGCCGCTCGTCGGTGTCGATCACATCGAGGCACACGCCTATGCCGCGGTGATGGAAGCGAACGAGGACGCCTATCCGAATCTGACGCTGGTCGCTTCGGGCGGACACACGGCGCTCTACGACGTGCGCTCGCCGATCGAGATGACGCGCATCAGCGAAACGCGCGACGACTCCGCGGGCGAGGCTTTCGACAAGGTCGCGCATCTTCTGGGTCTGCCCTATCCCGGCGGGCCGTCGATTTCGCGCCTGGCGGAAAGCGGCGACCCGACGAAGATCGCCTTCCCGCGCTACCGCACGAAACGAGGCGAGCCCGATTTCTCGTTCAGCGGCCTGAAGACTGCGGTGCTCTATTACCTGCGCGGGCAGGACGCGCTCGCGGCCACGCCGGCGCCGAGCGCGATCCCCAATCGCGCGGACGTCGCCGCCTCGTTCCAGGCGGCGGCGATCGACGCGCTGGTGGGACCCAGCCTGGAATTCGCACAGCGCCGCGGCCTTTCGACGATCGCCGTGGTCGGAGGCGTAGCTTCGAACCGCCGCCTGCGCGAGCGCATGCACGCCGGGGCCGAACGCCTGGGGATCCGCGTGCTGTTCCCCTCGCCGGTCTACTGCACGGACAACGCCGCGATGATCGCCGGGCTGGGCTGGCACTTGCTGCGGGCAGGCCGTACGGCGGACCTCGCGCTCGACGCAAGTCCGCGATGAGTTCTGGCGCCTGCGACCTTCGCAGGCGAGAATCTCCGCGCTTGAAAACCGCCGACGTGGACGCCCGAGACCTCGAAATCCTGCTGCACGAGATCCAGGCCGGCACCACCAGCGTTGCCGAAGGATTGAAGCGCGTCAGCGCCGGACCGATCGTCGATCTTGGGCATACGCAGTTGGATGCGCATCGCGCCCTGCGCTGCGGTCAGCCTGAAGTGGTTTTCGGCCAGGGCAAGAGCGCACAGGAACTGCTCGAGATTTCCCAGGCACTCGTGGCGCGACATGGACGCCTGATCGTGACTCGCGTCGATGACAACTCCGCGCGCGAACTCTCGAGCAAACTGCCGCGCGCCGTGCACCACGCTCGCGCGCGCATGGTCACGATCGCGGCCGAACAGCCCTCCCCCGCCGAGGGCCTGGTGCTCGTGGTCAGCGCGGGCACCTCGGACGCTCCGGTGGCCGAAGAAGCCGCCGTCACGGCGCGCGCCATGGGTGCCGCGGTCGAAGAACTGCGCGATGTCGGCGTCGCGGGTCTGCATCGCCTGACTTCGCGCGTCGATCTGTTGCGCAGCGCGAATGTCCTCGTGGTCGTCGCCGGCATGGAGGGCGCCCTCGCGAGCGTCGTCGGCGGTCTCGTCGAGCGTCCCGTGATCGCCGTGCCGACTTCGGTCGGCTATGGCGCTTCGTTCCAGGGCCTGGCGGCGTTGCTCGCCATGCTCAACTCCTGCGCGGCCGGCGTCAGCGTGGTCAACATCGACAATGGCTTCGGCGCCGGATATGCCGCAGCCCAGATCAACCGATTGGCGAGGGTGAACCGATGAGTACGCA
>JANMRV010000260.1:0-1162 GCA_031388685.1 Planctomycetota bacterium | reverse complement strand
GGGGGCCGCCCCCTCGGTGTTCGCATTATTTCCCGCCGCGCGGGGGTTTTTGGGGGGGCGGGGGGGGGGGGGCCAGGGGCCGATCGTGGGGGACGGTGCGGTGAGATGCGAGGTCACCGGGAGGATGAATCGCTCCAGTACGGTGCCAGGCTCCTCTCCAAACTGTTGAGTGCAATCAACGGCGCTGTGAAAGCAACGGCCACGTCGAGCTGAACCGGCAACGGCGCTGTGAGCGGCACGCTGGCAACAGTTCGGACAGGAGCCAGGCACCACCTACTTCACTCGTTGGAGGCCTTCGAGGGCTTGGATGTTGGCGTCGTCGAGTTTCAGGGCGCGCTCGAAGAGTGTGCGCGCTTCGTCGGCGCGATTTGTGCGCTCGCAGGCTACGGCCCAGTTGACCAGGGTGTCGGCGCGCGCGAGGCCAAGCTTGGCGCGGCGGGCGAGAACTTCGCGCGCTTCGTCGAAGCGCTCGATCTGAAGCAGCGCGAAACCGTACAAGTCGAGCGCCAGCAGGTGGCGCGGATTGCTTTCGACGATACGGCCGAGGATCGGCGCGGCTTCGGTGAAATTGCGCGCGTCGAGCAGCGCGTTGGCGATCAGCAGCGGCTCGAGCTCCTTCGCGCAGTCGCGCGGCGCGGCGAGCTCTGACTTTTCCAACGGATGGGGGATCTGCGCCAGCGCGGTCCCGCTCGCGCCATATCCGAGCCGGCGCAGGTCGCGCACCAAGGGTTCGGGAATCTGCGACGCGGCAGCACCGGCCAAAAGGCTCGGCAGCGAAACCATCTGACCGATGGCGTCCTGCGCCGCGCGCACGGCGGGCTTCGGCTCCGGGAAAAGATCGCGCGTTTCGTGCGCGTCGCGCGTGAGGTCGTAGAACTCCGGTCGCGAACTGTGCAGGTATTTTCCGCTCGTCGCGGTCCAGCCCGAAAGCGGACTCCAGCCATAGTTGAGGAAACCGGAATACGATTCGCAGTAGACACCGCGCTCGCGCGGAGGGCTGGAATCGAAAAGGCTCAGCCCGTCGATCCCAGGCAGCGCCGCGAGTCCCAGAGCTTCGACCAGCGTCGGAGCAAGATCGGCGATGCTGACCAAGTCCTCGGCAACGCTTCCGCCGCGGCGCGCGTCGGGATAGCGCACGAGCAGCGGCACGCGCATCGTCGCG
>JANMRV010000822.1:0-4607 GCA_031388685.1 Planctomycetota bacterium | reverse complement strand
CGGCGGCGGGAACGACGACGCCGACCATTGCGTCAACTGCAACGAGGTCAACTTCGGCTTCAACGGCGCGCCATTGACCGCTGGCTTTCGCTTTCCGGACGTGCGCATACCCTCCGGCGCGATCCTGACCGGCGCGCGACTGTGGCTTGCGACCGACGGCACCTACAACAATCAGATCGCGGTGCGCCTGCGCGGCGAGAAACTGGGCAATCCAGCCGGCTACTCGGTCGGCTCGCTCCCTGCGTCACGCCCAAAAACGATCGCCTTCGTGGCCTGGCCGATTTCCGCGACGTGGAACTATCTCGAGTGGCACGCGACGCCCGAGATCGTCGCTCCCGTGGCCGAGGTCTTTGCACTTCCCACCTGGCAATCAGGCAACGCGCTCGCGATCGACGTCATCGACGACAGCTCCGGCGTGAGCCGGCGCGTGTGGGGCTTCGAGCGCGACCCGCGCGCGACGCCGCACGACTTCGTCGAGATCGGCGCGACGCCGTTCGTGCCTTTTCGCGACCACCCGGTCGGGCAGTGAAGCGCGGTCTGGCGCGGCGGCTTTTGCAGAAACTGGGTTCGCGCCTTCCAGGCCGCGAGGTTGTGCCCGATCTGTCGCGAGTGGACCTCGGAGTACCGAGTCCGGTGAATTCGTCCACAGTCCGGTCGACCTCGCTCGCGAAAATCGAGGCGAGCGACGACGAAATCACCCGACTCAGTACGGCAGCTTCTTGAGGATGCCGGTCAGCTCCGCCTCGACGGCGCTCGCGGCGGCTTCATTGATGTCGAGCTGGGTGACCTTGTTGGGGTTGACGTCGGGGACGGTGGCGGTGGCGGGAGTGGCCTGCTTCAGTTTGAAGAACGATTTGCGCTGGCCGTTTTCGATCACGAAGATCTCCCACTTGCAGGAGCCCTTGACCGTTCGCCCAGGGCTGTCGAGTACGACGGTAACCTTGAGGGCAATCGAATGCTCGCCTTCCTTTGGCACGCCGAACGCGTGATTGCTGGCGCTCTTGAAGGCCTTCAAGACAGCGGCCTTCGCCGGTCCCATCGCGCCCGACTCGAACTTCGCGTCGAACACCTTGATGCTCTTGACCTCGACTCCGACGTTGACTTTCGGCATGGGCTGATTCCTCCGTTGGTGGCGAGTGTACCGAGACATGTGAATCGTACCGGACTGCGGACGAATTCAACTCACTCGGTACAGTGATCCGCGATGACCGAACGCCTGCTCGTCGACAAACCGGAACGGCTGATCGCTTTTTTGCGCCGTCGCTTGCCTGATTGGAAGCGCAAGACGCTCGAACAGCGACTGAAGGCGGGCTGCGTGCGCGTGAATGGCGAAACCGTTACGCGCAACGACCTGCTCGCGGCCGGCGACGAAGTTGTCGTCACGGGACAGGACCAGGCGACAAGCCCGCGAACGGGTGGTCTGCCCGTCCTGTATGAGGATGACGTGCTGATCGCCGTGGACAAGCCCGCGGGATTGCTCAGCGTTTCCACGGACCTGGAGAGCGAACGCACGGCGCTGGCGCTGGTGCGCGATTCTCTGTCGCGGCCCGGATTGGCGGCGCGGCTTTGGCCCGTGCATCGGCTCGATCGCGAAACCTCCGGCGTGCTTCTGTTCGCCAAGTCGCGCGAGGCGCAGCAGGCCGTGCAGGAGCGCTGGAGCGAAGCGAAGAAGCGCTACCTTGCACTCGTCGAGGGCCGCCCTGCGCCTGCGGACGGAGTCATCGATCAACCGTTGTTCGAGGACAAGAGCCTGAACGTGCGCGTTGGCAAGCATCCCGAGGCCAAATCGGCGCGCACGCGATACTTCACACGGCAGGAACTCGGTCAGCGAACGCTCTTGGAAGTCGAACTCGACACGGGACGCCGCCACCAGATTCGCGCTCATCTCGCCTGGCTCGGTCATCCGATCGTCGGGGACTCCCGCTACGGAACGAAGGGGCCGAGCATGGGTTTGCACGCGCTGAGCTTGGCCTTCGCACACCCATTCAACGACCGCGAACTGATTCTGGAAGCGCCGCCGCCCGCGGCTTTCCAGGCGCTGTTGCGTTCGAAAGCCAAGTAGCCTTGCCGAAAAGTGCGGGCTTCGCGCGTGACGACAATGGACACCACGCGGAACGTCAGCTCCCGATGAGTTGACTTGCTAGTCTCTCGCCCGTGCAAGACTTGGTCATCATCGGCGGCGGCATCAGCGGCGCGAGCCTCGCCTTCCACGCGGCTCGCGCGGGCGCGAACGTGCTGGTGCTCGAGCGCGAGGCGCAAGCCGGCGGCTGTCTCACGACGCAGCGCACCGCGCAGGGCTTCTGGTACGAGCTTGGCGCGCACACCTGCTACAACTCCTACGGCGCGTTCCTCGAATTGCTCGATGGTTGCGAGCTAATGGGGGAGCTTGTGGCGCGCGCGAAACCGGTGCTGCGCTTTTTCGACCAGGGCCGAGTGCTACCGGGCAAGAACCTCGGTCTTTTGATCTCGCAGTTCGGCAAACTCGAACTGCTCGCCTCGATCCCGCATTGGTTCGGCGGAAGTCAAACTGGCGAAACGGTGCGCTCGTACTACTCGCGCTTCGTCGGCGCGAAGAACTACGCGCGGGTGCTCGGTCCGATGCTTTCCGCGGTGCCGTCGCAGAATGCCGACGACTTTCCGGCCGACATGCTCTTCAAGAAGCGAGCGCGGCGCGCGGACGTGTTGCGCAGCTTCACGTTGCCGCGCGGCCTGCAGACCGCGGTCGAGCGCGCGCTCGCGCGGCCGAACGTGACTGTGCGTACAAATGCTTCGGCACAGGCTGTCGAGCGCAATGCGCGCGGTTTCGTCGTCGTGCTCGAGAGCGGCGAGCGCATCGAAGCCGCGAAGCTCGCGCTTGCCGTGCCGCCGGGAGCGTGCGCGAAGCTGCTTTCGGCTGTCGCGCCGGAATTGGCAGCGCTCGTCAAGAAATTGAAGGAAACGCAACTCGACACGCTCGGCTTCGCGGTGCGCGCCGAGCGCGTGAAGCTGCAAAGCTCGACTTTCCTGATCCCGCTCGCGGACAGTTTTTTCTCGATCGTCACGCGCGATGTCGTGCCCGATCCAGAGTGGCGCGGTTTTGCCATGCACTTCCGCCCAGGATCCACGCGCGAGGCCCGTGTGAAGCGCGCCTGCGACGTGCTCGAACTCGAAGCGAGCGACCTCACTTCGCTCCGCGAGCGCCAGGTGCGCCTGCCCTCGCCGGTGCTCGGCCACGCGGACGTGATTCGGGAGCTCGATCGCGGTCTCGCGAACCAACCGCTCGCGCTCACGGGCAACTGGTTTGGCGGCCTCTCGATCGAAGACTGCGTCCTGCGCTCGCGCGCCGAGTGGCAACGCCTCTCACGCGCGTAACCGTCGATTACGCGCGCGACTTCCAGGCCGCGAGGTTGCGCTCGATCTGTCGCGCGTGAACTTCGAGGTGCTCGGCGTAAATGCGAAACCAATCCGCGTCGGTGTAGGTGCCGCTCGCGCTGTGCGTCCCAACCTTGCCGAAAGCCGAGTCCGGCAGGCGACGCAGGCAAGCGAGCGTGTTCGCCCGTACTGCCTCGATCGTATGCAGTGCAAGCTCTGGATCGTGCGCGTGGTAATCGAAAGTGCGCGCCCAGACGTTCTCGTCGTAGGCCACGATCAGCGGCCTGGGCTCGGCGAGCATCATGCGAATGCGCGTATGACCGTAGGCTTCGCTGTCGGCACAGTGCACGACGACTTCGTGCGCGCTCCACTTGTCCGCCGCCGGCCGCCACTGACGCGCCTCGCGCGGAACAGAGTTCCATGCCGCGCGCAGCAGCGCCGCTCCGGCTTCAAAGCGTTGAAGGTAGGCGTCGCGTTCAAAGCGGCTGAGAGTCTTCATGGTCCCGATCGTACGAAGCCCGCCGCGACTCCGCCGCTTTCGACGTCTCTGTGGCGAACGCGGCGGAGTCGAGGCTGGTTCCGTGAGCGCCGGTCAAACCGGCATGAGGTAGAGAATGCGAGATTCTTACGGTGAAGGGTTAGCCACCCAACCGGCCCCGAGTCATGCGCAGGCACCCGCGAGGGTGTTTGTTGAAGCGTTGACAGGGGAACGAACGGGCTGGGTATTGAACCGCGAAAACTGCCAAACTTCGGGATGCCGACGCTGTACGGAGAAGCGGAAGGCAACACGACCGACGACGCCATGGCGAGTCGCACGGTCGATCCTGCGCGGTCTTAGACCCCAAGCACGCTCGGAAACATCATGTCAGGGAACCGGGAGATCCCATGGTCGACCTCAGGTCACGAAAAATGGACTCGAGGCCCGCGCCGTGAAGCCCAACGGGCGACCGACGGCGATGCACGATCATGGGAAGTCAGACAGCTGCGTAGTACCGAAGAAGTCTGCGAACGAAGTGAGCGGTGCGTCGCTTGCGGAGGAGCAGATGGAGGGAAGGCGGCTGGCCAACAGCAACTCGCCCGACTGCCACAGCCACCGGGCTCAGTCTCGGACTGCGGCTGTCACAGACAGCGGAGCGAATACGACAGGTCGAACAACCTGTGCGTTCATGACTGGCGGCAAGAGCCCAGTGCGGTAGTTCCGCTCGCTGGGATCCGTGCGGGGGGCGCCGGGTAACCGGCGGCCCTACCGCGATACC
>JANMRV010000180.1:0-3279 GCA_031388685.1 Planctomycetota bacterium | reverse complement strand
TGGGGCCTGGCGCGCGTGCTTGGTCGCGAGGACAAGCATGACCTGCGCATCAAGCCGCAGCCGGCGCAGAGCATCGTGAAAACCGAACGCCGCGAGAGGCGCGAGGACACACCGGACTCGCCGCTGGTGACGATGGACGGCGACATCGTCGGGACACCAAGCTTCATGCCGCCGGAGCAGGCGAAGGGACAGCTTGAGAAGCTCGGGCCGCACTCGGACGTCTATTCGCTTGGTGCGATGCTCTATCAGCTTGTCACGGGCGAAATGCCCTATGTCCCTGCGGGCGCGAAGGCCTCGCAGCACACGATTCTCGACGCGGTCCTGAGACGTTCACCGGATCCGATCGAGTCGCTCGCGCCTAAGACGCCTCCAGAACTCGTCGCGATCTGCGACAAGGCGATGGCCCGCGAAATTCCAGAGCGCTACGCCGACACGCAGGCTTTCGCGTCCGACTTGCGCTCCTATCTCGAGGGTCGCGTCGTGCGCGCGTACGAAGCCGGCACCTGGGCCGAGACGCGCAAGTGGGTACAGCGCAACAGGGCGCTTGCGGCGTCGCTCGCGGCTGCCATCGTGATCCTGGTCGGCGGCGTCGTGACGAGCAGCATGTTCGCAGCTCGCGCGACAGAAAAGGCAGCCGCACTGGGAGCGGCCAACACCACGATCCTGTCGAATAGCCGCGAGATCGAGGGCACGAATGCGGCTCTCGCCAAATCCAAGGCCGAAGCCGAAACGATGGCAATTGAAGCCGCGCTCAACGCAGCCGAAGCGAACCTGCTCAAGGACGAGGCTCTCGCACAGGGCCGCGAGCTGCGCGTGCGCGGCCTGATTCAGGACTTGGCGCAGTTCGAGACACTGGACGACTCGCTAGAGTTCGCGCGGAGTCAGAAGCGCCCTGCGTACGAATGGTGGCTCGCGGCAGCGCATCGACTGGTGGATGGCGTGCCGGAGGACACGCAGAAGAAAGTGCACTGGTCACCAGGCCTGGCCGATGCAGAGGCGCGGCTCGCAAAGCTCCGGGCGCGAGCGCTCCCGCAGAGCGAAGCAGCCGAGCGAAAGGTTGATGCTGAACTGATCGCGAGATTGACCATTCCTGCGCCTGAATCGGCAACAAAGGGTCAATCCCCAGCTCCACGCATTTGGCGCTTCGCAGAGAGTGACGACCAGTGGTGGCACGCTCAGCTCACTCAGCTCGTGGAGGATCTTGGTCGGCTGAAGGCGCGGCTCGCGGTTGCGGAGCGCAGCGTGCACTCGTCCGAGGCTTCGTCGTCTTGGACGGCGGCGATCGAAGCGATTGCGTTGAGCGAGAAGTACCGTGGTGTGAAGTGGCCGAGCGGAGAACGCCTGACGCCACAGCTCGGTCTGGTCCCGATTGGTGCGGATCCGGTTTCGGGTCTGTGGGAGTTTTCGCAGCTCGAGTCGGGCGAGCTGGCCTCGCGCGCTGCGGACGGGACGATCGTGCTGAAGCCTGAGATGGGTCTGGTGTTCGTGTTGTTGCCGGGCGGCCGGGTGCCGATTGAAGTTGTGGACCAAGGGCAAAAGGTGATGCAGGATGCCGATCTGACGCAGATCGACCTCGACCCGTTCTTCCTATCGAAGTACGAGCTGACGAATGGTCAATGGGACCGTTTGGGGGGCTGGCGTCGAGCTGGCGAGAAGGGCGTGGCTCCGTTACTTCCGGTCATCGGCATCTGTTGGGACGACTGCGTAACGGTACTCACTCGCAGCGTGGCCTGGTTGAGTTTGCCGAGTGAGGCGCAGTGGGAGTACGGCTGTCGTGCTGGTACGACGACGCCATGGTGGACAGGGAATGACTCGTCCAGTCTGCGCGCGGCAGCGAGTATCGACTTCAACAAGAAGGACCAGCAGGTCCCCTCGCTCCAGAGCGTCGGTGTTCTGCGCGCGAATCCGTCCGGTCTGTGCGACGTGCACGGCAACGCTTGGGAGTGGTGCCAAGACACGATTGCCCCCGTAGGGGCGATGCGTCAACCCGGAGACGGGCTTCTTGATGAGCCTGAGGCAGTCTTGCGCGTGCTTCGCGGCGGCGCCCACTGGAGCTTCGCCGAGGAGGCGCGCTCGTCCAGGCGCTACGGCCTCACGCCGGGCAATCGCTACGGCGCCGCCGGCCTTCGTCCAGTCAGAGGCATCACTCCCTGATACTTCATCACTTCACCCGCTCGGGTGCGCTTTCCACAACGGCTCCGACCGACTCCCCCCCTCCTGGCTGGAATGCTGGGGGATCCATGCGATCATCTGGCGCCGATGCGTCCTTGTGCGTTTGCTATGGACGCGAATGGCACGCTTAGGTAAGCCTGGAAGCACTATGGAGCCAAGCGACGTCAAGGCGCTGGGCAGGGCAGGGGGCTACCAAACTCAGGCCGCAGGCTATCGGGCTTTCATCCCGGCTCCGCAGCACCCTGAGCAATGGGCTGGAGTTCACCGTCTGCCCTCGGTAGCGGGGACTGCCAGAAGGATGTACGCGCCGAGGCCACTCCGCTTGAATGTGAGGCCCCTCGGCGTCGAGGTTGAGTGCAACCCTGTCACGGTTGCTCTCTACCTCCCGATCGCACCCCGTTGGCTGCAAGCAGAGCGCCCCAATCCGGGAAGTCGGCGCGACCAGCGTCCCGACGACCTAGCGTGCTGTCAGCAAGGCGAATGCCCAGAGGGCCGTGCCGATGATTCCGAACACCCATCCGACCTGGGCGACTGTTCTGCCACTCGGATCGGCGATGCCTGAATTCATGGCCTTGAGTTCACGAGACCCAAGTATCCAGGCTGCGATGGACACGGGAAGCAAGATCACCCAGCCCAGCATTCCTAGGATGCCAAGGCCGAGGACGACTCCGGCTCGGTGGGGGCGTGTTGCTGCGAGCACAGGGGTTGAGTCTACCGTTCCGTCGCGGCGTTCCGCTGTTTGAACCAGGAAGAGTGCAGCCCGGACGCGGTTGCTCTCGTCCTCCCACGCGCGTCCCTGCCTCCACCGCCCCCTGCGCGGTCGAGAACGCGGTTCCCCTCGGCCGGCCGCCACGATCCGCTTGCCTTCCCGGTCGCCCTTGGCATGCTCCCCAGCCCTCATGCGGGCGTAGCTCAGTGGTAGAGCGCAACCTTGCCAAGGTTGATGTCGAGCGAGGATGCGTGTGAGTTGGTGCACATAAGTCGCTACGGAGCAAAGAGTTAGGGCGTCGTTCGCTGCCGGCCTCAGTTGTTGACGGCACTCTGAAAAGGGACCCCTCGGCGGCTTGAAAAGGGACCCCCTCCAACCCTTTCCAGCCGCCCCAGAGC
>JANMRV010000165.1:0-3588 GCA_031388685.1 Planctomycetota bacterium | reverse complement strand
CTGCCCGCTGCTGGCAACCTGGGCTGGATGGTTTCGCCGGGCGATCCCGCCTCGCCCTTGTCTTGACAGGCGCACAACGAAGCAAGCAGCGCGAGCAGGGTCGGCGCAGCTGCGCCGCTGATTCGAAAAAGTCTCATGCTTCCGGTTCTCCAAGCAGCGCGACGACTTCGTTGCGTCGCTGGTCGCGCAATTTTTCGTTCGAGGCTTCGAGATTCAGGCGCAGCAGAGGTTCCGTGTTCGAAGCGCGCACATTGAACCACCACCATTCCTTCGCTTTCAGGCCGCCGTACTCGACCGTGATGCCGTCGAGTTCGTCCTGGCGTCCGTCGGCGTAGCGCGCCTTGAGCAGCGCGATCGCCGCCGCCTTGTCGGCGACGTGGAAATTGATTTCCCCCGTCGAGAAGTAGCGCCGCAGCCCCGCGACGCGCTGGGACAGGGCCACGCGCGGCTCGCGCGAAAGGAAATTGAGCGCGGTGACCATCGCGATCACGCCCGAGTCGCTGACGAAGTTGTCGGCGAAGTAGAAGTGGCCGGAGAGTTCGCCGCCGAAAATCGCTCCGTGGTCGCGCATCGTGGCCTTGATGAACGAATGGCCAACGCGATCGCGCAGCGCGATGCCGCCGGCCTTCTGGATCTCTTCCTTGACGACCCACGACGAGCGCAGGTCGTAGACGACCGCCCGCGAGGGCTTCTTGGCGAGCAGTTCGCGCGCGATCAGCGCGGTCATCAGGTCGGCGGAGACCGTGCGCCCGCTCTCGTCGACGAAACAGCAGCGGTCGGCGTCGCCGTCGAAGCCGACGCCGAGTTCGACTTTTTTCGCGCGCACCAGTTCGCGCACCGGATCGAGGTTCTCTTCCTTGATCGGATTGGCTTCGTGATTGGGGAAGCGGCCGTCGGGCTCCATGAACAGCGTCGTCGCGCGCACCATGGGCAGGCGCTCGAGGATCGACGGCAACGTGTAACCGGCCATGCCGTTGGCCGCGTCGATGGCGATCGTGATCGGCCTTTCGATGTTCGCGAAACTCGCGACGTGATCGGCGTAGGCGGCAAGCAGGTCGAGCTGCACGACCTTGCCGCGCGCTTTCACGGGCTGTGGATAGGGCTGCTTCGTGAAGCGTTCGATGTCCAGGATCCCGTTGGCCGCGGAAATCGGCCGCGCGCCGCGCGCGCAGAGCTTCATCCCGTTGTACTCGCCCGGATTGTGGCTGGCGGTCACGTTGAGGCCTCCGTCGACGTCCTGGGAGCCGATCGCGAAGTAGGCCATCGGCGTCGAGGCGAGGCCGATGTCGATCACATCGCAGCCGTGGTCCAAGATGCCTTCGATCACCGCGGCGGCGATCAGCGGCGAATGGGTGCGCATGTCGCGGCCCACGAGGAGGCGCTTCGCGTTCAGGAGCTGGGCGAAGCCCCGGCCGATTTTTTTCGCCAGCGCCGCGTCGAGTTCCGAAGGAACCAGCCCGCGAATGTCGTATGCCTTGAAAATGCCCATGGAGACGCTGGTCGTTGAGATTGCCGGACGAAGGAGCGGCGCAGGATATCCGCTGACTCCGACGCGCGCACGACTTGCCCGATCGCTTTCGAGCGCCCGTGCGATGCCTGGCACTGCACGGGCGTCAACCCGCGCCCAAGACTCGTCTCGCCGCCTGCTCGAGCCGCGCAACGTCCTCGGGCCCGACATCGAGGTGCGTCACGAAGCGCAAGCTGCGCGAAGTCATCGTCGAAACGAGCACGCCCAGCGGCTTCAGCTCGTCCGCAATATTCTGCGCGTCGAGTCGCGGATGGTCGACTTGGACCATCACCATGTTGGTCTCGATTTCCTGCGGCGGACAATGCAGGCCAGGCAGCCCGTGCAGGGCGCGCGCCAGCGTCTTGGCGAGTTCGTGGTCCGCCGCCAGGCGCGCCACATTGTGCTCGAGCGCGTACAGGCCGGCCGCGGCGAGCACGCCCGCCTGGCGCATCCAGCCGCCCAGGCGCTTGCGCACGAGTTCTGCGCGCACGCAAAACTCCGCTCCGCCGACGATCAGCGATCCGACGGGAGCTCCAAGGCCCTTCGACAGGCAAATCGAGACGGAATCCGCGCACGCGGCATACTTGGCGGGGTCGACGCCGGACGCGATCGCAGCGTTGAACAGTCGCGCGCCGTCGAGGTGCACGGAAATGCCCTGCTCGCGCGCGAACCTTGACGTGCGCTGCATCGAATCGAGCGGGATGACCAGGCCGCCGGGCGCTTCGCCCGAGCCGATGAACGTCTGCTCCAATGAAATCAGCGTGCACTTCGGGCAGTGCACCGAATCGATGCGCAGCACGCGCGCGAGCGCTTGCGGCTCGAGTGTCCCGCGCGGCGAATCGAGCGTGATCGATTGCAGTCCGTGCAGATAGCCCGCGGCTCCCGCCTCCCAGGTCACGACGTGTGCATTGCGCTCGGCGATGAGCTCGTCGCCGGGCCGCGTCCAACACCCGAGCGCGACCTGGTTGGCCATCGTTCCCGAGGGCACGAACAGAGCGCGTTGCTTGCCGAGCAGACCGGCGACGCGTTCTTCGAGCTTGCGCACCGTCGGATCGCCGTCGAGCACGTCGTCGCCGACCTCCGCCGCGGCGATCGCCGCGCGCATCGCGGCGCTGGGCCGCGTGACCGTGTCGCTGCGGAAATCGCTCGGACGCGAACTCACCGGATCAGGGTTTCGCACCCGCGGCCGCCAGACAGGCCTTCACGCGTCGCAGCCCTTCGCGGATGTTGTCCGTGCTCGACGCGTACGAGAAGCGCAGGAACCCCTCGCCGAAATGCCCGAAAGCCGTGCCCGACAGGATCGCCACGCCGGCTTCGTTCAAGAGCTTGACCTCGAGATCCTTCGAAGCCATGCCGGTTCCGGTAATGTTCGGGAAAGCGTAGAACGCGCCCTTCGGCATCACGCAGCGCATTCCGGGGATGCCATTGAGCCCCTCGACGATCAGCCGGCGGCGTTCGTCGAAGGTGCGCATCATCGCTTCGACCGGACCCTGGGGCCCGAGCAGCGCTTCGCGGCCGGCCATTTGCACCGCCGCGCTGGCGCACGAAGTCGAGTTGATCTGCAGGCGCTCGGCGTGCGCGACGAGTTTCGCCGGCCAGATGCCGAAGCCCAGGCGCCAGCCGGTCATGGAAAAAGTCTTCGACCAGCCGTCGAGCAGGATCGTGCGATCGCGCAGCGCTTCGTAGCTCAAGAAGCAGGTGTGCTTCTCTCCGTCGTAGGTCATGCGCGAATAAATCTCGTCGGCCAGGATCGCGACGTGCGGATGGGCTTCGAGACCCTTGGCCAACAGATCGAGTTCCTGCTTCGAGACCACGCCGCCGGTGGGATTCGCCGGCGTGTTGAAGATCAGGAGTCGCGTGCGCGGCGTGATCTTGGAGAGCACATCGTTCGCGCTGAAACTGAAGCCGTTCTCCTCGCGCAGCTGGATCGGCACGGGCGTGGCGCCCGTGAAACGGATCAGCGATTCGTAAATCGGGAAACCTGGATTGGGATACAGGATCTCGGCGCCCGGCTCGCCGAACATCTCGATCGCGTAGGCCATCGTCGGCTTGCCGCCGGGCACGATCACGACGTGGTCGGG
>JANMRV010000158.1:0-2434 GCA_031388685.1 Planctomycetota bacterium | reverse complement strand
GCGCAGCGCATTGCGCCGCAAGTCCATCGCACCGATCGCCGACGCCAATCGTCGTGAGGAAGATCCTAGGACCCTCTCGGACTGCCCAGGCTCCAGTCCTCGCACGCTCACGCACGCCTCAGCGAGGAGCTGACCTGCGACGCGTGCCGGGGACAGTTGCGTACACCTCCCGTGCGTACGCTCCGAATGCGCGTGAGGCGGCGCATTGCTGCTCGAGCCAGAGCCTGCCGCTCAGGCACTGTCGGCCTGACTGCCGGGGCACGCCCAAGGCGTCTCCACGCGCAAGCACCAGCGAAGACGACAGATCCACGGCCCCCACCTCAACCTCGGCATCGCTACCGTGAGCCCTGTCGGCAAGCCAACGATGACCGTGACGATCTCACGGTCTAGTCCCGGCCTTTCCAGGGCTGCATCAATCGGTCCCTTGTCGACGCCCCGTCGTGAGACGCGGATTGGCCTGCCGGCCGGATAGCGGTGGACCGGGATCTTGCCATGGGGCCGCGGCTTCATGCGCACACTTTTGGGGCGTTGAAGGCCGCGGATGAGGCCGGGAAGTTGCGATGGGATGTCGTCGATGGTATTCCTCCAAGGGTGACCTTTCGGCAGACCAAGAGACATGAAGAGCCATGCGGGCCGAAGCGGATGCCGCTGCTGCTCGTCTTGCTGACGGTGCTCGCCTTCGGGTCGACTCTGGGTGGAATGGCAGCCTTGTTCCATTCGCACGGACCGTCAGGAGGACATCTGCACCTCTTCGCGACGCATGCCGACCCTGGCGAGCTCGGTACGGGTCATGATCGGCACGCTGCTCAGCATCGGCACGGTCGAGAGGATGAGACCGACGAGGACGAGCAGCCCACATTGCCCGCACCGGAGGGGCTACTGCTCGAGCTCCCGCAGATCCTCGCGGTTGTTCCAAGCGGCCAATCTGCTGCTTCGACGTCGAGTTTTCATGTATCCGCGCAACTTGCCGCGCCTCGCTGGCACCTGGCGCTCGCCCAGTGCACGCACCGATTTGATCTCTGCCACTCCGGCTGGCCACCGCAGAGACGAACGCTCAGTGGCGTTGCAGCGCTGCTTCGCTCCAGTCACGCGATTCTGATTTAGCGCCCGGTGGGAAGCCCGGCCTTTCGTGGCCGGGCGACATCGTCACGTGCAGCCGGCCATGTCGTGCCGCTGCCGCGGTCCCCGGAATCCCACTGTCACTTGGAGCGCTCATGGTTCGGAATCACTTCTTCTGTTTCGTTTTTCTCATGACATCGCTCGGGCTGACTGCCGGTTGCGGCAAGCACGCCCAAGCTGAGGTCCCGGACGGACCGCATGAGCTCGAGCCGACGAGCACGACGGTCTTCGGTGATCGGCTGCTGCTGTTCCTGGAGTACCCGCATCTCGTTCGCGGATCGCCGGCGCGATTCCTTGCGCATCTCTCCGTGCTTGCAGACGGTGAGCCCGTGCGCACTGGAAGCGTGACGCTCGAGATCGGTTCCGCACGATTTTCCGTGGACATGCCAAAGCGCGAGGGGCTCTTCGTCCCTGAGGGCAGTCTGCCTGAGGCAGGGCGCTTCACAGGACGGCTGATCGTGAAGAGTGAGCAAGCTGAAGAGACGCTCGAGCTTGGCGAACTGAACGTCCACGCGAGCGAGCCGGAGGCGGTCAAGTTCGCGGCGTCGAGCGCGGGTGCGGAGCCTGCCAACCCTGTTCCCTTCCTCATGGAACAGCAGTGGAGAATCAAGCTGCTGTTGGCACAGGCCGAACCGCGCGCGATGACGCGCTCGCTCGTCGTGCCGGGTCAGGTGCGCACCCCGGAGGGTGCACGAGCCGTGGTCACCCCGCCTGCCGCGGGCCGATTGATCGCAGCGCCGAGGGGCGCCCTGCCGCGCACCGGCGACACAGTCGAAGCCGGTCAGGTGCTTGGATTCGTCGAGCCTGCGCTTGGCGCGGCGGATCTGGCGCAGCTCGAGGCACTCCAGCTCGAGCTCGATCTCAAGTCGTTGGAAGTCGTGCGCGCGCTGAACGAAGCGAAGGCTCGCCTCGACTATGCCACGCGCGAGCACGAGCGCATCGCCAAGCTGCGCGAGCCCGGCTTGAGCACGGTGCAGGCGCTCGACGAGGCGGAACGCAATCTGACACTGGCGCGCACGGATCTCGATGGCACCCGTGCCACGAAGGAGTCTCTCGATCGAATGCGGGCCGCTCGCGCCGAACGCGCAGGTGACGCGGCGAGTCCTGCAATTCGATTTTCGCTCACGTCGCCGCTGCGAGGCACGGTGATCGAAGTGAACCGACTGCAGGGTCAGTCGGTCGAGCCGAGTGACGAAATCTTGCACGTCCTGGATACGTCGAACGTGTGGATCGAGGGACGCGTCAGCGAGTTCGACCTGCACATGCTCGGCTCTTTGACCACGGGCGCCGCAACGTTTACTGCACTACCGGGCGC
>JANMRV010000138.1:0-7332 GCA_031388685.1 Planctomycetota bacterium | reverse complement strand
GATCCGCAGACGACGCAGTACACGTCCAAGTCGCAAGAACTCGACGACATCATTTTCATCAACGACATCGTGATCTGTCAGTCGATGTCGAACTTGAACAGCCAGAGCTGCCGTCCGCAGGCCTGGGCGAAGAACATCGTCTCCGTCGGAGGCGTCGACCACGTCAACACGCTGAGCAAGACCGACGACAATGTCAGCAGCGCGACCTTTGGCCCCGCCGCCGACGGCCGGATCAAGCCCGAGCTCTCGCACTTCTACGACAACATCTTCACCACGACGACGACCAGCACGTACACGAGCAGCTTTGGCGGGACCTCCGGCGCCACGCCGATCACCGCAGGTCACTTCGGCCTGTTCTTCCAGATGTGGTCGCAGCAGGTGTTTGGCAACCCGGTGCCTAATCCGGGCGGCACGGTCTTCGAGAACCGTTGCCACGCGATGACGGCCAAGGCCTTCATGGTGAACAACGCGAATCCGTACAACTGGACCGCGGGCGGTGCGGGCGCGGGCCTGACGCGCATGAAGCAGGGTTGGGGACTGGTCGATCTGAAGAACACCTACGACCGGCGACTGAACACGTTCTACATCGATCAGTCGCAGCTGCTGGTGAACCTGCAGACGGTTTCGTACCCGTTGACGGTATCTCCCGGCGCAGCCGAATTCCGCGCGACTCTCTGCTACATGGATCCCAAGGGACTTGTGGGAGCGGCGCTGGCCCGACTCAACGATTTGACGCTCAAGGTCACATCGCCGAGCGGCACGATCTACTTCGGCAACAACGGACTGACCGCCGGGCTCTTCTCGACCCCGGGCGGTGTCGCGAACACCAAGGACACAGTCGAAAACGTGTTCGTGCAAAGTCCCGCGGCGGGAACCTGGACCGTGGAAGTCATCGCCAGCGACATCAATACCGATGCCGCGACGGGCGACCCGGGTGTCAACGCGCGCTTCGCGCTGGTCGTGACCGGGATCGACCCCGTTCCGTCCTGCGCGGCGCCGACGACGTACTGCGTGGCGAAAACCAATTCGTTGGGCTGTGTGCCGAGCATCGGATTCAGTGGCACGTCGAGTGCGACGGCCGGTTCGGGATTCACGATCAGCGCCGCGAACGTGATCAACAACAAGCCCGGTCTGATGCTCTACGGCACGGGCGGCCAGGGCTCGACTCCGTTCGGGGGCGGCACGCTGTGCATCAGCGGAGCGATCAAGCGCACCGTTGGTGTCGTCTCCGGCGGCTCGCCGAGCGGGATCGACTGCAGCGGCGTGTACGCGATCGACATGAACGCGTTCGCGGTCGGTGCGCTCGGCGGAACGCCGCTCGCAGCCCTGCAGGTTCCGGGCACGCTGGTCGATGCGCAGTTCTGGGGCCGCGACAACGGATTCCCCGCTCCCGACAACATCACCTTGAGCAACGCTCTCGAGTTCACGGTCTGCCCGTGATCGCGGTGCGATCGTCAACTTCGCGTTGACGATCGCGCTGCGTCTGTCCTGCGAGGCCGGCTGCCCTTCCGGGTGGCCGGCCTCGGCTGTTTTCAACACGCGCCGTTCCCGCTCGTCGCTACTCGAGCGCGTGCTTCGCCCAAGCTGCGTCCGCCTTCGGCGCGAATTCCTCCGCCTTGGGCAACCACTTCGCGCGCGTGTCGGCCAAGAAGCCCTTGTAGAAAAGCAGTAGCCGGCCGTTCTCGATCAGGAAAGACTTCGGATCGATTTCGACGTCGTCGCCTTCGACCATCGCATAGGCGCACCAGCCGCCGTACTTCGGGCGGTAGCGCGAAGGCTCGGCCAAGAACCATTCCTGGTGCGCGACGCTCGCAAACCGATAGCGCGCGCCGTCCAGAACGCTCTCGATCTTCGCGTCGCCCTTTGCAGGCGAACCGCCGCCCTCGGGGAAGTAGCTGACCGGGTCGTAGCCTTCGATCGCGAGTTGAGCCTTGCCGAGATTCCATTTCGCGCCGACGCGTGCGTCGTCAACTGCGATTCCACGTGCTGATTCGCCGCTCAGTTTCTTCCAGGCTTCATCGGCGGCGGAGATCTGCTTCGCATCGAAGGCGCCCCTTGCCGTCAGCTCGGCGAACAGGAAAAGGCGCGCGCCAACGAGCTTGAAACACTGCGGATTCGCGCTCTTCCTCTCGCCGCGCGCGATCGACGCGGCGTCGAACCCGCCATAGGCCGGTTCGTAGCGGGCCGTCTCGCTCTTGAACCAGGTCATGTGTTCGGCGTTGGCAAATCGATAGCGCGCGGTCTTGAACGTGAACTCGAATTTGGAGTTGCCCGCCGCGGCCGCCATTCCACCGGCGGGGAAGTAGCTGAGGGGATCGAAGCCGCCCAGGGCCAGCCCATCCGCAGCAAGGCTGCGAAGCGGCGCACGCTCCTGAACCGCCACAGCCGGCGCTACGAGCAAGAAGATCAGCAGAGCGAGCGAGAAAAGTGCTTTCATGGACGTGTACATGGGCAAGAGACCGTGGGAGAGAGAGGTACGGACACGGCCGGCGGCTGTGACCGTCGATTTCGAAAGCGGGCGGTCGCTACACGAAGTGAATCGTGGCGATCGCGTTGGCTCCAAGCTCCACGCTGATCTCGCTCCAGGGATCTTCCTGGGGCCCGAAGGCCGCAGTGCAAGGCTCGACGGCGAGCGGCTCGAGCACTTCACCGAGCAGGTCCGTGCGCGCCGCGCGAGCTACCACGCCGGCCACGCGCAGCTTCACCTTCGCCGCGCGACCCGCGAACTCGACCAGACGCACGGCGAACACCGCCTCGCTGCCACTGCCCAGCGCGCGCTCCACATGTTCGCGCGCACTGGCCGGCTCGCGCCAGAAAGCCGTGGCCAGCACGTGATCGGGGCTCACCGACAGCGCGCCCATCGCCGAGGGCAAGACTCCGCCGCCGCGAATTTCCGTGCTCTGCATGAAACGCGGATTGCCCAGCGTGCATTCCATCGCGCGGCGCATGCGCGCGGCATCGTCCATGCCCGCATGCGGAACGATCCACAGGTCGGCCATGAGCGCGGGTTCGAAGGAGCCAGGATCCAGCGGATCGACTGTCGAAAGCAGATGCTCGAAGCCACCCTCGATGCGCGAGAAGGAGGGCGCGCCGTCGTGGACGTACAGCACGCCGCGTCGGCCATTTTCCAAGGACAGATCGGCAAATCGTAGCGCAGTGAACGGCCGCGCAAGTTCATCGACGAGTTCGCTGGGCACGCCCGCGCGGGGCGCGCGTCGTTCGCGCGAACTTTGCGCATGAACCTCGCCGACGCCGTAGGGCGAATCGACGCGCAACTTGAGTACACCTTCCAGGCGCGGCCGGAGCGTGGAGCGGAGCCCCGCGTGCGCGCCGGGATCGGGGCGCGGCAAATCGTCGGACTGGATCCGGATCCAGACCGCGTCGAACAACGGCTCGATCGCGACCTGGATCGTCAAGCTGGCGCCGCCGCGGCCGATGCGGCGGATGGTCAGCTCGTCGGTCTCCTCTTCTTCGGTCGAAGAGTTCGCCACCTCGGCTTCGGGGAACTTTTCCTCGCGTCCACCGCGCAACAGCGAAAGATCGAGCAGTGGCCGCAGCGGATCGAGCAGACCCTCTGGAAATTCACGCGTCGAGATCTGCTCGATCACGCCGCGGCCGCGATCGATCTCGACGCGCATGCGCCCGCGCACCAGTGCGATGCGATCGTCGTTCTCGCGCACGCGCACGCGGCCGAGCGGCGTGGAATCGAGTTCGTACGGATCGACGACCTTGTAGCCAAAGGCCGGCACGGCGCGGGCGACGCCGCTGTCGTGCAGCACGTCGCGCGCCCAGCCCAGTGGATTGAGCACAAGGTGACCGCCCTCGAGCCCCTGAACGCTTTGGCCCAGCTGAAACAAGGTGCGTTCGTGAACTTCCTGCGCCAGCGCGAGCGAGCGTTCGATCGAACACTCGGCCACCGCCGCCAGCCGGCCTTCGCGGGCGGAAATCGAATGGTGCTGCGCAATGCAAAGTTCGCGCCAGGATTCGTCGAGTTCCCACGCGGGCCACGTGGCCACGTCGCGCTCGACATCGCGCAGTCTCCCGAGCAACGCGGCGAGCGCTTCGGCCGCGAGCAGTTGTTCTTCGCACCAGGCGACTCCGCGCACGAGCAGGTCGCCGTTCTTGGCGGGCGCGTAGCCGTAAAACACTTCGTCGTTGGAAACAAGTGTGGGTTTGGCGCCTGCACAGAGGCCAAGCTCGCGGACGAGTTCGCTGAACGACGTTGCGCAAAACTCGAAGCGCGAATCGGAGCGCAATTCGTCGAGTCGGGACCAGAACGCGGCCGCGCGCGCTTCGTCTTCGGGTACCCAGGCCATCAGGACAGCCGGGCCCGGACCTTGGAGCACGCTTTCCAGCGGAAGCGGCAGGTCGCCACGCGCAAAAGCCATCGACAGCGGACTCGCGGCGAGCGCGCGGATCTTCGTTCCATCAGGACCCTGCCATTCGAAGGACTCGCGTGTGTCAAGCGGCACGTCGCTCGTGCACTCCTCGATCGCGGGGACCCAACCGACGACTTGGATGCCGAGGCCGGCGTGGACCTGCGGCAGTTGCGAATGAATCGACGGCGCGCCTTCCCAGGCCGCGCGCACGCGTGTGCCGAGCAGTCGCTGCACAACGCGCGTGCCGAGGATGCGCTGGCGCAGATTGGACTCGCCGCCGTTCAGACCGGCGCAGGGCTGAGCATAGCTGGCGCCGGTCAGCTCGACGTGCTGCGCTCGGATCGCTTCGCGCAGGCGCTCGAGCACCTTGGGAGAGCGCGCAGCCAGTTCCTCCAGGCCGCGCGCGTCGAAATCGACGGCACAGGCGGCGCCATGGCGCTGTGCCGCAAAGAGGGCCGTCTCTATGGCGCGCTCCAGGACGTTGTCGATCGCCGCCCACTGCGAACCGATCCAGTGTGCGTGGACACCCAGGACCACGCGAAGCGCTTTCCCCATGCGCGCACCATAGCGGCGCGAGCAACAAGGCCCAACTGTCGCGCGGACTAACGTGCTCGCATCGACGCCGGTTCACGACCCCCGGCAGGCGCGCGAAGCCGCCAGACCGCAAGTTCCGCCAACGCATCGGGAGCGTCCGCCCGGGTCACGCGGCGCAGCAAATCGAAGCCTGCGACCTCGCTTGCGGAGAGCAGCTGGCGCAGCGGACCCGCTTGGGAATCCAGAGCCCCCCGGCTCGCGGCCTGCCTCCCAGAGAGCACGATCAAGTCGCCCAAGCGCTCCAAGTCACGGCGCGTCACGATCAAGAAGGCCGCACCGAGTTCGCGCGCCGCCGCCGCCATGGAATCGGTCGACTCGGACAACAACACGGCGGCTGTCCTGCGCGCCGCATCGTTCGCCGTGGCGCCCGGCAGCAGCGCACCGCACGACGGCCGGCGCGCGTGAAAGGCGAGCGCTCCTGAAAATTCAGGATTGGCCAGGATGCCATATTCCTGCTTGGCTGCCGGATGATTCCACGCGCCGCTGGACGGCGTGGCCTGGCGCAATTCGCGCAGCGCGCGGATCGAATCCGGGGAGTGGGGCGCGTTGTCGTTCCAGGCGATCGCCACGCACATCACGGCGGCGGCGGCGATCGGCAGCGCGCGCCGCAAGAAGCTGCGCTCGTCGCTCGCCATGGCTTGTGTCCAGCAAACCAGCGCGCAACCTGCGGCAGCCAGCGGGGCCGCGGCAAATCGCGCGTCGAGCGTGCGCAGCACGCAACCGAGTACGAGCACCACGCTCAACACGCGCCGCTCCGTGGAGGCGCGTCCGTGCAGCCATGCCCAAACGACCAGCGCGAGACAACTCACGTCGAGCATCAGATCCGCGGACGAAAGCGGATGCTGCGCAAGGGCGAGTTCGAATCTCGGCCACGGCGAAGTGCCCGCGGGCCAGGGCGTTCGCACCACGGACACGATCAGCGCGGTGGCCATGAAGAACAGCGCCGCGCGCACGGTGTTCCGTCGCAGGTCCGCGGCCTGAACACGCGCGCCCAGTCCCAGCGCGAAGAGCGGCGCGAGCACCGTGTTCCAGGCGAAAGGATCGTTGGCCAGTGTCAGACCCGCCAGGACGCCGACGCCGATCGCAAGTCCGATCAGGTCGCCGATCTCGCGCGGGCGCGCGAGCAGCACGGCTCCTCCGATCACGGAAGAACCCAGCAGCAGTGACCACACCGTGGGCCGCACCGAACCACCGTCCAGGTCAGGCGCGAGCACGAGCGCGGTCCAGACCAGCGCGATGCCCAGGGAAAGCGCGAGCGCCTGCGGGCCCAGCTTCGCCGTCGAATCGTCGCGCGCCCTGAACTTCGAAGCCGCGAACACGATGGCAACCGCCGCGAGCCAGCCCAGCACGAGCAGCAGACGCCGCGCGCCATCGGCGAAGGCGTCTTCGTCGAGTTCGCCCAGTTCCACGCTTCGCGCCACACCCGGAACGAGCCGTCCGAGCAGGAACGCGCTGGCCGCCGGCGCCAGGGCGCCGTAGGGAACGTGCTCGCCCTCGCGCCACTCCAGCAAGCGATCCTGCAGCGGACTCTCGCCGGTGAACAAGGCCAGCTCGCACATGCGCATGCGATAGCAACCTTCGTCGCTGCCAAGACTCCGTGCGCCTGCAAAGCCGGCCGGCAACGGAACGAACCACAGTCCGATCGCGATCAGAACGGCGAAAAGTCCCCTCACTTCGATCCCTTCGACGACACGCGCAGCGCTTCAAGCAGCAGCGCAAGCGCCGACTTCAATCGCGTCGGCAACTCGAAGTCGGCGATCAGCGCAAGCGTGGAACTGTCCAGCCACCCGGTCTTCAGGCCGATCGCGCTCTCGGCCCGAGTCGCACAGATGCCTGGAGCAAGGACCAGGCGCGACACGTGAAGCTGGGCGTCCGACGCAAACCCGAGCACACTTTGCATTTCGTTCGCACCTGACTGCGACTGCGGACTCAGCGCGAACAGGAGCGCGAGCATCATTGCTTGGGATAGGTCTCGAGCACCCAGGCCTTCCAGGCCGCTTCCAATTGCAGCGGTGAGAGCTCAAACGCCGCCTGGAGCGCGTCGCGCACCGCGACCTTGGAGCGCAGGCGCTTGCCGAACAGATCGAACTTGCCCGGCTCGCGCTGCAAGAGGTAATCGACCAGGCTCATGGCGATGGCGTGCTCGGGCAACTTCAGTTGATCGGTGTTGCGCCCGATCACGTCCGATACCGGCGGGGACTTTCCTTCGACGACCATCTTGCGCACGGCGACCTTGTACTTGCCGCCGCGAAAATCGTTGTTCGTATTCTGCTCCTCGTAGCAGTAGTTGTCGCAGATGCCGAAGATCCGGTCCTCCATGACGTGCGCCAGGCCCTCTTCGACCCAGCCGGCTTTCAGG
>JANMRV010000812.1:0-3155 GCA_031388685.1 Planctomycetota bacterium | reverse complement strand
AGAAGAAGCAAAGCCGCATGGCCCGTGCCCGCGCGTTGATCGAGTCGTTCTTCGATCGCGTGCCGATCGCACAATCGCGCAACAGCGTCGTCGCGGTCTACAACGGCGCTAAACCGGTGGTGGTCGACACCAAGGACTTCGAAGTCGTGCGCAACATCTTCGGCGACCTGCCGATGCACTTCGCCTTCCCGGCGGGCAAAACCAAGCTGTTCGACGGCCTGGAGGAAGCGGTCAAGATCGCCAAACCCTGGAATCCGCGCAGTGCCACGCTGATCGTCATCTCCGACGGCGACACCGTGCCCGCGACCGGCATGCCGAAGCTGCCGGCCTCGATCCGCAGCACCCTGATCGTCGGTGTCGGCGACTCGCGCGTCGGCAAGTTCATCGACGGACGTCAATCGCGCCAGGACATTCCGACGCTCAAGCAGATGGCGGCGCGCCTCGGCGGCAGCTTTCATGACGGCAACGAGAAACACCTGAGTTCGAGCCTGATCGCGTCGGCCGCGGGCCTCGAGGAGCGCGATATCTTCGAAAAACTCACGCGCCGCGACTACGCCATGATCGCCCTGGCGCTGGGCAGCTTGATCCTGGGATTCCTGCCGCTGCTGCTGCACTTCTTCGGAACGAGTTGGCGGCCGGGCACGAGAGCGAAGGCCTGGACGAGTCGCGACGCGGCCGAAGCGCGCGAACTGAGCACGGTTGGCGCGAGCTGAAGCGCGCCTTCGCGTCGTGGAATAACCCGTCCGCGGGCTGCTAGACTTCGCCGCCCCAACGGCGCCTGATGCAGTTCAACTCGACCACGTTCATCTTCTTCCTGGTCGGCGTCTACTTCGTCTACTGGACGATTGCGCGGATGGAGCGGGCCCGACTGTGGTTCCTGCTGGTCGCTAGTTGCGCGTTCTACATGAGTTGGAACGCGAAGATCATCCTGCTGCTCCTGTTCACGGCATTGATCGACTACTACGTCGCGTTGGCGCTTGCGCGGACGAAGAAGATAGGCTGGCGGCGCGCGCTGCTCGGGGTCACCCTAGTTTCGAACCTCGGCGTGCTGGCGTTCTTCAAGTACGCGGAATGGTTCTGGGAGAACCTGGAAGCGATCTTGAAGTGGGCGGGCTGGATCGACGAACCATTGCCCGCGCTCTCGGCGTTCATTGGAATCAGCACGTTTTGGAACAACGCGCTGACCACCGGCGCGGGGCGCATTTTGCTGCCCGCGGGTATCTCGTTCTACACGTTCCAGACGCTGTCCTACACGATCGACGTCTACCGCGGCACGCTCGCTCCCAGCCGCTCGTTCACCAAGTTCTTCCTGTTCATCACCTTCTTCCCGCAGCTCGTCGCCGGGCCGATCGTGCGCGCGTCCGAGTTCCTGCCACAGCTCGATGTGCCGCCGCGCCACGACGATCGACAAGCGCTGACTGGATTGCTGCTGGTGCTCAAGGGACTGGTCAAGAAAGTCGCGCTTGCCGACACGATCGGGGAATTGATCGTCGATCCGATTTTCAACGCTCCGGGGGCCTACGGCTCGCTGGGCGTGGTCATCGGGACCACTGGCGCCTGGTTCCAGTACTACCTGGACTTTTCGGCCTATTCGGACATCGCGATCGGCACGGCGGCGATGTTCGGGTTCGTGCTGCCGATGAATTTCAACCGGCCCTTCCTGTCGCAATCGATCGGCGAATTCTGGCGGCGCTGGCACATGACCCTGGGCAGCTGGTTCAAGGACTACATCTTCGAACCGCTGGGCGGACGCAGCGGCGGAGCGTTCCGGACGTTTTGCGTGCTCGTCGGAACGATGCTGCTCAGCGGCCTGTGGCACGGCGCGGGCTGGAACTATCTGCTGTTCCTGGGCTCGATGGGCGTTTTCATGTGGCTCGGTCGGACGTCGTTCGGCACGCGCACGCCGCAGGAGCGCGCCGCGCGTTCGCTGCCGATGCGCATCCTGCACCGCGCGGTCACCTTCGGCCTGCTGAACTTCTTGATGGTCTTCTTCCGAAACGGGACCGTGGCGGAAGGCAAGCACGGTTTCGCCGGGTCGGTCGAGATGTTCCGCGTGCTCGGAAGCTTCGCTCCGAGCCAGGCGCAATTGCCGACGATCGGCCTCTTGATCGTCGGCCTCGCCGCGATCCTGCACTACACGCCGCAGGACTGGTACGTGCGGCTCGAGCAACGCTGGCAGGCGCTGCCGAGTTTTGCCCAGGCCTGCGTCCTGGTCCTGTTCACCGGCATCCTCGGCGCGCTCTCCTACCAGCAGCGACCCTTCGTCTACTTCCAATTTTGATTTGAACGCGTTCAGCACCAAGACCGCCCGTGTAGGCCTTTTCTACGTGCTCCTGTGCGCGCTGTCGCTCGGCGTGGCGCAGCACTGGCGTCTTGCGTGGTGCGTCGACTTCCGCCTGGCGACGCTGCGCAAACTGGTCCAGGACGAACGTCGCGAACCGGATGTGCTTTTCCTGGGCAGCTCGCGCACGGTGCGCGGCATCCGTCCGAAACTGGCCGAGGAAGTTTTTGCCGGCGCGCAAACTGAACTGAAAACGGGCCTGAATCTCGCGACCAACGGCACACCGCGGCACATGAACGCGCTGACGCTCGAGGATTACCTCGAGCACCACAAGCCGCCGAAGGTCGTCTGCATCGAAGCGGGCGATGCGGAGCTGCTCAACTGGCCGCACCAGTTGTTGACGAACCTGATGACGCCGATGGACGCGCTGCGCGTCATGGCCACCTCGCCCTACTTCGTGCCGTTGCCGAGGGATTACGGGGCCAAGATGAAACTGGTCGAGAGCGGCAAGGGCTTCACGCTCGAACAGCGCGCATGGCGTGCCCACTGGCACATGGAGCTTGGCTTGAAGACGCTGGGGCGCGGGCCGGAAGACATCGTGCGCACGGTCTTCAATTGCCTCGCGAATGGCTGGAATGCGCGCGGCAGCGAGTCCTTCTGGCGCGCGCTGCGCAACCCCAACTTCGCCTTCGAACCGCCGATCGAGGAGCGCACGGTGCAGGAGCAGATCGACGCCAACGGCTGGTACCACATGGATCCACAGAACGAGATCCTGCGCCTGGGCAAGACCAAGGTCCTGGAACTCACCGCGAAGCGATCGAAGCAGGAATGGAATGCGAAGCGGCGCAGCGACATCTTCCGTGGCAATGAGGTC
>JANMRV010000119.1:0-1683 GCA_031388685.1 Planctomycetota bacterium | reverse complement strand
GGCGACTTGCAGCTCGCGGGCCTGGTCTTCCGACTCGCGGGCGCTGCGCTCGGATTCGAGCCACTCTGCGCGCGCGATGCTCTCTTCGATGCGGCGCACGCCGAGCACGCGCTCGAGACGGAACTTGAAGCGGCTCATGATTTGCTCCCGACGCGCGCCGCGATCATTCCAAGCAAGGCCTGGGTCTCGGCGAGCGGTGTGAGCTCATCGACGCCCTGGCGCAGGAAGGCATCGATCGCCGGCATCAAGGCCAAGGCCTCGTCCAGGCGCGGATTGGCGCCGCTCTTGTAAGCGCCGATCTCGACGAGGTCGCGGCCCTCGCGGTGCACGGCGAGCAACTCGCGCAACTTGCGCGCGCCGTCGCGGTGCGGACCTGAAGCGATGCCCTGCATCAGTCGCGAAAGACTGGAGAGCACGTCGATTGCCGGGTAGTGGCCGCGGCTGGCGAGCTCGCGCGTGAGATACACGTGACCGTCGAGCAGACCGCGCAGTGTGTCCGAGACCGGATCGTTCGGATCGTCCTGGTCGAGCAGCACGGTCAGGATACCGGTGATCGAACCCTTGCTCGTGCGGCCCATGCGCTCGACGAGCTTCGGCACCGTGGCGAAAAAACTCGGCGGATAACCGCGCACGGTCGGCGGCTCGCCGGCGGCGAGACCGATTTCGCGCGATGCAGCCGCGAATCGCGTGACCGAGTCCATGACCAAGAGCACGTTGCGGCCGCGGTCGCGCTGTGCTTCGGCGATGGTCACAGCGACGAAGGGCGCCATGAAGCGTTCGATCGGCGGCCGGTCGGAAGTCGCGACCACCACCACGGATTTTTTGCGCGTCTCCTTGTCAAGCACTTCGTCGACGAAGGCCTTGACCTCGCGGCCGCGCTCGCCGACCAACGCGACAACGATCGCATCCGCATCCGTGCCGCGCGCGATCTGCGCCAGCAGCGAGGACTTGCCGACACCGGAGCCCGCGAAAATGCCCAGGCGTTGTCCGCGGCCCAACAGACACATGCCGTCGATGGCGCGCACGCCCGTCGCCAACGGTTCGTCGATGGTCGGCCGCGACATCGGATCGGGCGCAGCCGAACGCACCCCGCGCAATTCGCGCGTGCGGATCGGACCTTGGCCGTCGAGTGTTTCGCCGAAGCCGTCGACCACGCGACCGAAAAGGTCGTCGCCGACGGGAATGGAGAAATGGCGGCCGAGGGCGACAACGGCCTGCCTGGGAGCGATGCCTGCCAGGTCGCCGTGGGGCATGAGCAACGTGCTCTGTCCGCGGAATCCGACGACTTCGGCGAGCACGCCGTCGCCACCACATTCGATGCGGCACATCTCGCCGATCGCCGCCGGCGCGCCGACAGCCTCGACCATGACGCCGCTGACCAGATCGACCTGGCCGCGCCAGAAAGGCCGCGCGCCGTCTGCAATGGCTTGGCGTGTGCGAGCGTGATCGATCACAACTGGGCCTCTTCTCGCAAGCGCGCGGCGATCGAAGCCAGCGCGGCATCGATGTCGCGCACCAAGAGTCCTTGGGGCGTTTGCACTTGCACGCAGGCGAGTCCGACATCGAGGTCAGCTTCGATCTCGGTGCCGGCGCGGAAAGCAAGTTTCGAGAGCAGCTCGGCGTCGTCGGGCGCCACATGAACCCTGCACGCGCCGCGGCCGACGCCGGAAGCCATCAGGGTCT
>JANMRV010000041.1:0-3132 GCA_031388685.1 Planctomycetota bacterium | reverse complement strand
CGTCGAGCTGTCCGAGCAGTTCCGGGCCTTGTCGGACGCCGGTCCCTGTCCACCGACCGTATTGGTCCTGCACAAGCTCGACGCCGCGGACCCCCTGCGGCTTGGGGCCCTCGAAAGGGCCGCAGCAGAAGGCCTCGCGCGGGAGCTGCGCGCTGTGGTCGCGGTCTCGTCACGGACCGGGCAGGGACTTTTGGAGCTTTCGTCGGCCGCGGGCGCGCTCTTTTCCGCCACGGCGCCGCAGGGCGAGATCCGCGAGCTGTCCGCGCGCCATCGCGCAGCGCTTCAGGCGGCGCGCTCCTGGGTCGTCGAGGCGCTTGTGCTACTCGAATCCGGCGCCACGCTCGACCTCGCGGCGGCGGCGCTGCGCAGCGCGACCGACGAGCTCGATCAGATTCAGGGCCGCACGACTCCCGAAGACCTGCTCAGCGCCATCTTCGAGCGCTTTTGCCTCGGAAAGTAGCCTCCACCACGGGGCTCCCGGCGATTGACACCCAACCGGTAGCGTGTGATCCTGGCGCGCCCACCAGGGGTCGCCTCCATGAAGTGCCCGCGCTGCAAACAAGACAATGATCGCGTGGTCGATTCCCGGGCGGCGTCCGACGGCAGCGCGATCCGCAGGCGGCGGGAGTGCCTCGACTGCTACCTGCGCTACACGACTTACGAGCGGGTCGAGGATACCCCGCTTAGGGTGGTCAAGAAGAGCGGCGAGCGCGTGCGCTTCGATCGTGAACGGGTGCTGGCCGGCATGATGCGCGCCTGCGAGAAACTGCCGGTCGTCACCGAGGAACTCGAGCGCGCGGCGGCACGGGTCGAGACGCGCTGCCAGGAGGAATACGACCGCGAAGTCCACAGTTCGGTGATCGGCACGCTGGTGATGGAAGAGCTGCGCAAGCTCGATCAAGTCGCCTACGTGCGCTTCGCAAGCGTCTACCGCGAGTTCAAAGACGTGACCCAGTTCCTCGACGAACTCAAGCCGATCCTGGAGAGCCGTCGCGAAGGTCAATCCGGCGAGCGCACGCCATGAATCTGCAACGGGTGCGCAAGCGCGACGGCCGCGAGGTGCCGTTCGACGAGACCAAGATCCGCGACGCGATCCAACGCGCGATGGTCGCCGTGGGCGAGGGCGATCAGGGCTTTGCCGCGGAGGTTGCCGGAGTCGTGCGCATGGCGCTCGAGAATCGTCGCGCGAGCGGAGATTCGAACGCCGCGGGCGACGCGCCGGCGCCGAGCATCGAGGAAATCCAGGATCTCGTCGAGCACGCCTTGATCGAATTGGGCCGGGCTTCGGTGGCCAAGGCCTACATTCTCTACCGCGATCGCCGCGCGAAGCTGCGCGAAGTGCTCGAAGTGCATCGCTCGCCGACGCCGGGAACTCGCGCACCGCGCGTGCGGCCGTCCGACGAAAACGCGCCGGCAGCCTGGAGCAAGGGTCGCATCGTCGCGGCGCTGATGAACGAGGCGGAGCTCGTGCGCGGCGCGGCGGAAGAAATCGCCGGTCGCGTCGAAACGCGTGTGTTCGCACTGGGCCTGAAGCGCATCTCGACTGCGCTGGTGCGCGAACTCGTCGACAACGAATTGGTCGGCATGGGCCTCGAGAGCGCGCTGCGCCGGCAGGCAAGTGTGCTGCTGCCCGTGCACGATCTGCGCCAACGCTTGCAGGCGCCCTCGCGCCCGCTCGATCGTTCCAAGGTCGCCGCCGCCGAGGAGTTGGGCGAAGTCGACGCCGCGCAGCGCGTCAGCGCTGAGGTCCTGCGGCGCTTTGCACTGGAGCACGTGCTCGACGATGTCAGCTGCGAACGGCACCTGAACGGCGACCTGCACGTCGTCGACCTCGCGCGGCCAGAGCTGTACCTGTGGGCCGGATTGCCGAGCGAGTTGCTGGCGGCCGGCGCCGCAGATGAGGGCGCGGCCTTCGCAGCGCTCGGCGAATGCGCGCGCGCATTGCACGGTGTCTCACAGGGATTGGTGATCGAAAGCGCGGCGCTCTTGCTCGCGCCGCTGGCGCGTTCGCGACCTGGCAAGCGTGGGGATGCGCTCTCGAACTGGCTGCAGTCGGCCGCCGGAATCGCGTCTGCCGGCGGACGGCGCATCGACCTCGAACTCGGCAACGAACGCTCCGGCGAGGTGCTCGAACGCGTGATCGACGCGCTCGCGCACATGCAGGGCGAGGCGTCCGCGCCGCGCATCTTCGTCGACGAGTCCGCCTTGGAAGCGAGCTACACGTCGCGCCGCGACGATGTCGAACGCTCGCAGGCGCTCGAACGCCTGCTCGAGCGCGGCCAACTCGTTCCGACCTGGGGCCACGACAAGGAACGCTTCGCCGCGCCGGGTTGCCCGCGCGCCCAGCGCGAGCGCGCGGCGATCTACTGCGCCGGTGCGGTGGCGATCAATGTCCCGCGCCTGGCCTTCCGGGCAGGTGCCTGGCGCGAGGAACGCCTGCTGGAAGAGCTGGCCGCCGCGGTGGAAGCATCGATCGAAGCGCTGCAGCGTCTGCACGCTTTCCAGGAGAGCACGCGCGGCTCGCGGCCGAACGAGTTGCGCGGCCGCATCATGTACGCGATTTCCCCGGTCGGCTTGCGCGAGGCGCTGGCCGTGCTCGGCGACGGAGAAATCCGTCCGGAACAAGGCGCGCGCGTGCTCGGATTGTTGAACGACGCGGCGCGCCGTCTGGCCGCCGCGCGCGGACTGGTCGTCGCCACCACGGCCTTCTTCGGCGACCGCGCCGCCGTGCGCTTCGCCGAACTCGACGCCGCCTTGCCGCAGCACAACCAGCGGCTGCTTTTCGGCGACGGATCGAGGACGGAGTTGGGCCGTCCGTACTCGAGCGGGCATCGGCTCTCGCCCGCGCCGGGATTCGTGCCCTGGGCCGCGGAAGCTCAACTGCTTTCGACGCTGCCCGTCGGCGCGCTGCACCCGCTTCCCGAAGAGCGCTCGCGCGGCGGTTTGCTTTCTCTGGCCGAATCGTCGACTCGTTTCTTCCGCTTGCGGCGCGAGCCCGCTCCGCCGACTCAAGCTGCCCTGCAAGACGCCTCGAACCGGGGGCGTGCAGGTTCTGGTCTTTTCGACGAGCCCGCGCGGCCCGCCAGAGGCTGGCGGACGTATCCGCCGCAAACGGCCGCGCGGCTGGCGTTC
>JANMRV010000037.1:0-2989 GCA_031388685.1 Planctomycetota bacterium | reverse complement strand
GCCATGCGTCTGGCGAGCGGTGCTGCCGACCTTCGGCCCATGCTTCTTCCCGCTCGAATTGGAGGAGCGCTTGCGAGCCGGGGCGGTTGGGTCAAAGAGCATCGCTCTGTTCGATCCCCTGTCGAACAGTGTCGAATCGGTGCGGATCGAAGTCAGCGAATCCGGATCCGGCGCGGTCGCCGGGCCGCGCAACGTGGATCTGATCCGCGCGGATGGATCGCTGGCGGGCAGCTGGACTTTCCTCGAACGGGAGCTCGTGAGTTTTCGCTGGCAGAGGGGCGGACTGATCGCGGTGCGCATCGATGAGCAGAGCTATGCCTCGCGCAGGTTTGCGGGCCGTGCCGCGAAACCGGACGCCGAAGCTGAGGCCGGACACTAGCGGACCCGTCACGAACCCTGCGCAGGCGCCCGCGGCGATACGGACTTGTGAGGCCCTGGTAAAACCAGGGCCGGGCGCCGTCGACACCCAGGGAACGCTGCGCAGCGGGGGCCCCGGGCTGTATCCTCCTGGATCCACGTCCCCGTGAGTCGGGCCGCCTTGGGGCGCGCTCCGAGCCACGTCCCGCATTTTGCCAAGCATGCACATCGCGTCCCGTTCCGTGCACGCGCCCCGTCGCGGCGCGCTGTTCGTCCTCGTCTCGTTGGCGCTGTATGGCGGCTCCTGCAAGAGCGCGGCTACGCAACGCGCCGACGCGGACCGCGAGGTCTATGCCATCGTCGAGAAGCGCCGGGCCGAGCTGGCGAGCAACGAGCGTACATTCACGATCGAGCCGAATCCCGACAGTTTGCGGCGCAAATTGGAGCGCGGAGAGGTCGAAAATCTCGCACCGCTCACCTTGGCGCAGTGCCTGGACATCGCCGCCGAGAACAGCCGCGACTTCCAGGACCAGCGCGAAACCTTCTACCTGAGCGCCCTCGACCTGACGCTCGAGCGCTACCGCTTCGCGTACCAGGAGAGCGGCCTGATGGGCGCGCTGCTCTCGGGCGACGGCGACGGCGCCACGGACGCCAGCGGCGACGCAACTTTCGGACTGACGAAGCTTTTGGGCACCGGTGCGACCATCGTCGGCAATATCGGACTCTCCGTGGCCCGCGACCTGACGCAGGCCGACGCGTTCAAGATGATCACCAATGCGGGCCTGGCGATCACGCAGCCGCTGCTGGCCGGCTCGAATCCGCGCATCGTGCGCGAGCCTTTGACCCAGGCGGAGCGCAACGTCGTCTACTCGGCGCGCAACTATGAGCGCTTTCGGCGCACCTACGCTGTCGACGTTTCCAGGCGCGTCTATCGCATCCTGCAGCAGGCCGACGCGGTGGTGAACGAAGAGAAGAACTACGCCAACCTGCAGATCCTGCGCAAACGCAACGAAGCGCTCGGCGAGTCCGGCCGCCTGTCGTCGATCGATGTCGACCAGGCGCGCCAGCAGGAATTAGGTTCGAGGAACCGGCTCGTGATCCTGCGCCAGAGCTACGAGTCGCTGCTCCATGACTTCAAGATCTTCCTGGGCCTGCCGGTGCCGGTCCCGCTGGCCATCGACTACGCTGAACTGGAGCGCTTGACCGCGGTGGAGCCGGAGGCATTCGACCTTGATGTGGCCAAGCTGGACGAGATCGCGCTCGCGCAGCGGCTCGATTTTCAGACGGTGCTCGATCGCCGGGACGACAGCGAGCGCGGCGCCGAAGTGGACGCGGATGCCCTGCGCTCGCGCCTGGCAATTTCTTCTAGTGTCAACGCCACCAGCCTGTCGGGGAGGCCGCTCGACGTGCGCGCCAGCGGCATCGATTGGCAACTCGGGCTCAACGCGGACATCGCCTTGGATCGTTTCCCCGAGCGCAATCGCTACCGCCAGTCCTTGATCCAGGTCGAAAGTGCGCGGCGCGACGTCGAAGCGCAGGGCGACAGCATCCGCGCGGAGATCCGCAACGATCTTGGCGACACCGCCGCGACGCTCGAGGGTTACAAAATCCAGCGGCTCTCCGTGGCCGTCGCCGAGCGGCGCGTCGAGAGTTCTGCCATGAACCTGCAAGCCGGCCGCGCGACAACGCGCGACGTGCTCGAGTCCCAATTGGCGCTGCTCAATTCAAAAAACTCCGCCACCCAGGCGCTGATCGACTATCAGCTGGCCCGGCTGGCTCTTTTCCTCGACCTCGAACTTTTGCGCATCGACGAAACGGGGATCGGACTGGACCGCGAGGCACTGCTCGCGGCGGCTGCCACCCCTGAACCGGACGCGCAGCCAGACGTGCCGCCGCAACCAGGCCAGAATCCGCCGGAGCAGAGACCATGAGCAAGAAGCAGAATTCGAAAGCCTGGATTTGGATCGCCGCAGTCGTCGTCGCGGGCGGAGGCGTCGTGGCCTATGGCCGCGGTCCCGGCAATTGGTTTGCCGGCGATGCGTCGGTGCTGATTCCCGGAGCGACCGTGCGCCGTGGTCCGCTGGCGATTCGCGTGGTCGAACGCGGCAATCTCAAGGCCGCCGACTTCGTCAGCATCAGAAACGAACTCGAGGGCAGCTCGACGATCCTCTCGCTTATCAAGGAAGGCACGAACGTCAAGGAAGGCGACCTGCTCTGCGAACTTGACGCCACCAGTCAGATCGAGAAGCGCGTTCAACAGGAGATCGCCGTGCGCAACGCGGACGCGCTGTTCGTGAAATCGACGCAGACCTACGCGATCCAAGTCAGCCAGAACGAGAGCGACATCGCCCTGGCGAGGCAGAAGCTGGCGTTTGCGGAACAGGATCTGAGGAAGTATCTCGAAGGCGACAAGAAGCTGGCGCTCTCCAAGGCCGACCAGACGATCACGCTCCAGGAAGAGGACTACGCGCGCGCCGAGAACAAGCTCGATTGGTCGATGAAACTCGCCGAAAAGGGCTTTTTGACGGCGACCGAGCTCGAGGCGGACCGGCTGGCGAAGAATCGAGCCAAGGTCTTGCTCGCCCAGGCCAAGGCGGAGCAAGGTCTGCTCGTCGATTTTTCGCGCCAGCGC
>JANMRV010000797.1:0-8561 GCA_031388685.1 Planctomycetota bacterium | reverse complement strand
ACCTGCTGTCCGTGTGCGGGGCGTCCGCCGACCATCCCGCGCTCTTGACCCTGCCCGAATCCAGTTACCTGAAGTGCGCCTTCGTGCGCGTCGATTGAGCTTCGAACCCCGCGCGCCTTGAGGCGCGTTCGTCGCTCGGCTATCGTCCATTCGCATGCAACCCAGTCTGGAGATCAAGCTCAACGGCAAGCCGCGACAGGTGCAGGCCGGCGCGAACCTGGCCGAATTGATCGAGGAACTCGGCCTGTCGGGCGCCGCGGTGGCTGTCGAGAGAAACCAGAAGCTCGTGCGTTCGCGCGAGCACAGCGCGATCCGCCTCGAAGACGGCGACGCGATCGAAGTCGTGACTCTGGTCGGAGGCGGCTAGAAATGTCGGATCCGCGTTCCGTTCCGGCGCACGAAAGCGATGCGACGCTCGACGTCGGTGGCGTGTCGCTGCGCTCGCGCCTGCTGGTCGGCACCGGCAAGTACGCGAGCTTCGAAGAGACGCGCGACGCATTGGAAATTTCTGGCAGCGATTGTGTGACGGTCGCTGTGCGGCGCGTCAACCTCGACGCTAGCCAAGGGCCGTCGTTGCTCGAGTTCATCGATCGCTCGCGCTACCACATTTTGCCGAACACGGCGGGCTGTTTCGACGCGTCGAGCGCGATCCGCACCGCCGAGTTGGCGCGTGCGATCCTGGATACGCCGCTGGTCAAGCTGGAAGTGCTCGGCGATCCCAGGACGCTGCTTCCTGATCCGATCGGGACGCTCGAGGCGACTCGCGAACTGGTGGCCCAGGGTTTCCAAGTGCTGGTCTATTGCTCGGACGATCCGCGGCTGTGCGCACGCCTGGAGGAACTCGGCGCAGCCAGTGTGATGCCGGCGGGATCGCCGATCGGCTCGGGCCAGGGCATTCTCAATCCCAATGCGCTGCGCATCATCCTCGAACTCGTGAAGTTGCCCGTGATCGTCGATGCGGGCGTGGGAACGGCCTCGGACGTGGCCATCGCGATGGAACTCGGCGCCGCTGGCGTGCTGCTCAACACGGCGATCGCCGGCGCGCGCGAGCCGCTGCGAATGGCCGCCGCGATGCGCGACGCCTGCAAGGCCGGCCGTCAGGCGTTTCTCGCCGGACGCATTCCGCGCAAGCTCTACGCCAACGCGAGTTCGCCGCTCGAAGGCACGATCGCGCAGAGCGGCGGCGCGGGCCCGTGACGCTTCAGGAAGCCGGGCAGACGCTCGAGCAAGGTTCGCGCGAGCTCGCGCTCGCCGGCGCGGCCCTGCTGCTCGCCGGACTCGCACTGACACCGATTTGCGTCACGTTTGCGCGTCGCTTCGCGCCCAAGGGGCAGGTCTTCTTCGCGCGCTGGCGCTTTCTGCACGCGGCGCTGGTCGCGGCGGTCCTGGCCTTGGCCATGCAGTTCGTGCCCGGGCTGCTCGGATCGATCGGCGGCTTCGGGCGCCTGCCCGAGGGGCTGCGCGCCTTGATCGGCAGTGCCTCGGGGCTCGGCCTGAGCGGTGCCTTGATCCTCGTCCTCGCCGCCCGCCTCGATCCGGACGGGATCACGAGTCTGGGTCTGCGCCCGCGGGATTCGTTGCGCGCCGCGGCGGTGGCGGTCGGCTGCTACGTGCTGCTGTTGCCCGGCCTGTTCGGCTTGACGCTGCTTTGGCCGTGGCTCCTCGAGCGCATCGGCGGCAGCTTCGAGCCGCAGAAGATCGCCCTTGGCATCGAGAGTCTCGACGGCGGCGCGCGCGCCGCGGCGGCGCTCTTCGCCATCGCCGTGCTGCCGTTCTTCGAAGAACTCGTCTTCCGCGGTTTTCTGCAGCCGCTCTTGGTCCAGAACCTCGGCGACCGCGGCGGAGTGTTCCTGGCGAGCCTGATTTTCGCCACGCTGCACGGCGACAGTGCCTTCCTGCCGATCTTCGGCCTGGCGCTGCTGCTCGGCAGCCTGAAATTGCGCACTCAACGCCTGAGCGCGCCCTTCGCTGTCCACGCCCTGCACAACGCGATCGCTTTCTTCATGCTCGGCGTCTCGCCGGGCAGTTGAAAGCGGCCAAGTTGCGCGCGCGCGCCTGTGCGTGCGATCCTCTGGCGATGACGATCTACCCCGCACAGGGACTTTTCCGGCGCCTCGAGGGCGGAGCTTTCGTGGCCCAGGGCGCCACGCTCACCGGCGACGTCACGCTGCACGCGGACGTCGGCATCTGGTTTGGCTGCGTGGTGCGCGGCGACGACGCGCCGATCACGATCGGCGCGCGCACGAACGTCCAGGACCTGACCATGATCCACGCCGATACCGGGAAGTCGAACGTGATCGGCAGCGAGGTGACCATCGGACACCGCTGCGTCCTGCACGGCGTGGAGATCGGCGATGGTGCCTTGATCGGCATGGGCGCCGTGCTGCTCGGCGGCAGCGTGATCGGCGAAGGCGCGCTGGTCGCGGCCGGCGCGGTCGTGCGCGAGAACTTCCGCGTTCCGCCGCGCACGCTGGTGGCGGGAGTGCCGGCGAAGATCGTGCGCGAACTCAGTGCAGAAGAACTGGCCTCCATCCGCCATTCCGCGGCGGACTACGTCAAGAAGTTGCAGCAGTACCTGTGAGCACGTCAAGCGTCAGCGACGACAAGTACGCAGAGCGCTGTCGGAACTTGTTCGACGTGCTTGAACGCTTGCCCAGCGTCGCAGTCGCTTTTTCAGGCGGCGTCGATTCCTCGGTCCTGCTTCACGCAGCAAGCGTACGGCTTGGCGAGCGCGCGCTAGGCGTGATCGCCGATTCGGCCTCGCTGCCGCGCGCGGAGCTGATTGCCGCGCGCGAAATTGCGCGCGCCATCGGCGTGACGCTCGTGGAATTGTCAACGCGCGAACTCGACGATCCGCGCTACCGGAAGAATGCCGACGATCGCTGTTACTTCTGCAAGGCAGCGTTGTTCGAGGCAATGGGTGAGCTGTGCCGGGAGCGTGGGATCACGCACCTTGCGTTCGGTGAGATCGCCGATGACCTTGTGCTGTTGCGGCACGGCTCGCGAGCCGCGCGCGAGTTCGGCGTCGTTGCGCCGCTTGCGGCGGCGGGCTTCACCAAGCACGACGTGCGCAGGTACGCGCGCGAGCACGGCATCGTCTGCGCCGACAAACCCGCCAGCGCTTGCCTAGCTTCGCGCCTGCCCAGCGGGACGGTTGTCACGCGCGAACGATTGGAGCGCGTCGAGCGCGCCGAGGCGCATGTGCGCTCGCTCGGCTTTCGTGTGTTGCGTGTGCGCGATCATGCGCCGCTGGCGCGGGTCGAAGTAGGGGAAGAGGAGCTGGATCGCGCAAGCTCGCTGTGGGCGCAGATCGTGGCGGGCCTTGCGGGGGCGGGGTTCGAGTCGTTCGAACTGGACGTGTATCGCGCGCCGCGGGCGATGTCGTCAGCGCTGGAAGATGGGCAGGTAGCCGTAGGGGATCGAGAGCACGAGTGAGTGCATGGCGGTCGCGTAGGCGTCGCCGTACTTTGGATCGTGCCACGAGCCGTCGAGCGCCTGCTCGCTCTCGAGCTGCGCAACCATCTTCGTGCGCCAGGTTTCCCACAGCCGCGTGTCGGGTGCCTGCCAGAGCGCCAGGGCGATGTACAGGCGCTCGTAGTGCACCGAGCGCGCGTCGCCGAAATTGCTCTCGTCTTCGCGCACGGCGAGATCGCGCGTCAGGGATTCGAGCGCGCGCACGATCGGCGGGCCGTCGTAGACGCCGATCGCGTTCAACGTGGCGATGCCCGCGGCGGTCAGCGCGGTCGAGGTCGTATTCTGATTCAGCGCGTAGCGAAAGGAGCCGTCTTCTTCCTGACAGCGGCGGATGTAATCGACGGCGCGCCCGATCACAGCCGGATCGACGCGAATCCCCGCGCCGTGCGCGCCGCGCAGCGCCTGCACAAGACAGACGGTGACCGAATTCTCGTGCTCGTAGGACGCGTACGGGTAATAGAACCAGCCGCCCTCGCTGCCCTGGCTGGTTTCGATCAGGTGCACCGCAGCAACGAGCGCGGCGCCAAGTCTCGCTCCGCGCGGCGTTGCCGGTGACATGGCGTAGGCCTGCGACAGCGCCAGCGTCGCGAAGCCGTGGCCGTGCATGCGCGAGAGCGCGTCGCCGTCGCTCGCGATGTAGCCGCGCGTGGCAGAGCCCTCGGAAAGATCGCAACGCGACACGAGGTAATCGATCACGCGCGAGAGTTCGACGCCGTGGGGGCCGCGATCGGGTGTGGTGCCCGCGGCCATGTACGCGAGCGCGCACAGCGCCGCGACCGACACGGGCACGGCATGTTCGGCGCCGCTGCTCTGAAACGAGCCGTCGAGTGCTGTCGACTGGAGTTTGCCCAGACAGTCCAGGCTCTTCTCGACCGCACTCAGCGCGCGCTGTTCACGGTCTTCCCTGCGCTTCAGGTTGGAATCATTCGCTCGCGCCGACTCGTCGCGCACAGCGGGGAACGGCGGCACGCTCGGCTTTTGATCCTGGTCCCCCGGCAGGCCGGCGCCGTGGACCCAGGCCGGCAGTGCCAGGAGAGCGAGGAGAATCGGGCCGCGCATGGATTCGGCGCTGTCGAGCGTGTCAGGTCGCGCGCCGCGGGCTCAGCGCCGTTCCAGGCTTTGCAGCCGGCGGTAGTACCCGTCGATCCAATCGCGATATTGCGGCGGCAAATCCGACGCGCCTTCGACGCGGAAAATCTCTCGCGCGCGCACCGGCAGATCGCCCCAGCGATCCGCGCCGTCCGCGCTCGAACCCGGCCCCGTCTTCGAATCCGGGGGCCGCTGCCCGGCGCGATTGTCGCCGGTCCGGTTGGGGTCGTCGGGTTTCTTGCCGTCCTTGGGGACGTCGCCTTCGCCGGGCTTCTGGCCCTCGGGCTTCGAGCCGGGAGCCTTGGGAGCTTGTTCACGGCCCGACGGATCACCCTGACCGGGCTTGTCGAGCGGAGATTTCCCACCCGAGGAGGGCTTCGGTTTGCCGGAGCCGCCGCCGGAGCCAGGCTTGTTCTTCTTGTTCATCGACTCGGCGATCTGCAGGATGCGCTGGATCTCCGTCTGAGCCTTGGCGCTGTCCTGCGACGCGCTTTGCAGGAGTTGCGCGACGTTTTCCGGCAGCGGGGCTTGCTCGCCCGCGCGCAGCAGATCCTCGATGCCCGAGCCGCGGATCGGCTTGGTCGGCACGCGCCCCGCGGCGGCTTCGTACATCTGCGTGTCGATCGCGCGCAGCCGGTTCTCGACCTTGCCGAAGAGTTCGATCAACTCTTTCTGCTGCGCGTCCTGCGCCGGATTCACGTCCGGCATCGGCGGCAGATGCAGCGGTTCCTTTTCGGGTGTCTCGGGCTTCGGCGGAGGCTGTCCGGGCTTGGCCGGATCCTGCGCGAAGAGCGAGCTGGAAATCAGCAACGCGCAAACGAGCGGGCCTGTGCGGATCGTCATGCCAAAGCTTGCGATGGAAATGCGCTGGTCGCGTTTCATTGTTCCCCCGGTTCGGGCAGGCCCAGTTTCTTGCGGAAGCTCACGAACAACTTGGTGGTGCGCTCATGCTGCTCGGCCAATCGTTGCACGTCGACGAGCACGCGCGGATCGACCTCTGCGCCTTCCGTGGAGAGTTCCGGATACAGAGCGAGCAGGCGCTTCAAGCTCGTCACCGTGTCGGATTCCATGGCGGCGAGCAGTTTCAATTCGGCGGCGTCCCCAACCAGCGGTTCCTTTTTCTCCTGCTGATTCTTGCCGTCTTCGGGCGGCGGCTGATCCTTCTCGCGATTCTCGTCTTCGCGGCGCTTCTGCTCGGCCTTGAGCGCATCGATCAGCTGACGCAGTCCGCGCTCGATGTCAGCTTGCAGCGACTGCGTGCGCGCACCGCTTTGCCAGTCGCCGCCCTCGTCGAGATCAAGGGCCACGCGATCGAGGCTCTGTCCAAGGCCCTCGAGGGCCGTCCCGAAGACGACGGCCTCCTCTTTCTTGAGCGCGTCGGCCATCACCCCGCAACGCGCGGCACTGGCGGCTTCGTCCTTGGCGATGCGTTTCAGCGCCAGGCGCTGGGCCCGCGAGGGCTTGTCGCCCGCTTCGCGCTTGGAGTCGAGCTCGCGCGTCGAAGCCTGGGCCTCGCGATGCGTCTTGAGCAGGCCCTCGAGTTCTTCACCGATCTTGAACAGCAGTTCTTCCTGGCGCAGGCGCTGGTACTCCTCTTCTTCCTTGGCCAGTTCTTCCTTGGCCTGCTCGAGGTCCTTCTGCACCTTGGCCTCCTGCTCCTGTGCCTCGGAGAGGTCGCCCTGCTCGAGTGCGTCGCGCGCCTTTTTCGCGCTGGGCTCGGCCTGCTCGAGACCAGGCGAGGGTTTTGCGTCCTTGCGCTCGCGATTGCGTTTGGCGAGTTCGAGCAATTGCTTGCGGATCTCTTCCTGTGCGGCGGCTTGTTCCTTGGCCTTTTGTTTGTCCTCCGGCGACGAGGCGCGCGCACCCGATTCCAGCGCCTGTTTGGCCTGCTCGAGTTGTTCCATCGCCTGGCGCTGCTCGCTCGCGGCGGAGGCTTCGCGGCCTTCGCCCAGTTGCTCGGCGGCGTTGTTCATCGCCTGCTCGGCCTGCTCCAGGCTCTGTTCGAGGGCGGCCTTGGATTCTGGCGTGAGTTCGGCCTGTTTGGCTTTCTCGCCGGCTGCTTTGGTCGACTGCGACAGTTCGCGCTGAGCCTTGGCGCGCTGCTCCGCAGCCGACTTGGATTGCGGCGAGCGCGCCTGCGACTGGCGCGCCTGTTCGAGCGCGGCCTGAGCAGACTCCAGGGATTCCTTGGCGCTCTGCGCAGCGGCTTCTGCTTGCGAGCCTGACTGCTGCTTCGCGGCCGACGCTGCTTCGCGCATCGATTTCGCGGCAGACTGGAGTTCGGAATTTGCTTTTTCGCCGGCGCTGTTCTGCGTCTGCGGCAACTTGTCGAGTTCCTCGGCGATGCGTTCGGCCTCCTGCGCGGCCGCTTCCTGGGAGCGCGAAATCGCTTCGGGCAACGCGCGCTCTTCCGCCAGCGCCTGGTCGAGCACGCGAGCCGCATCTTCGGTCGCGCGCGCGGCCTCCGCGGCCTTGGCCTGTGCGCGCGCGGCCGCTTCGGATTCCTTGGCGGCGGCCTCAGCCGCGGCCGAGGGATCCTGCGGCTCGCCGCCTGCCGGCTTCGAACTCGCGGCAGCTTCGCGCGCCGCGGCCGCGTTCTTTTGGGCACGCTCCAAAGCGGCCTTCGCACTGCGCGCGGCCTCGCCCGCCGGAGTGGGGGACTTGGCGAAGTTCTTGATCAGTTCCTGGACTCCCTCGTTGCGCAGGGCCTCAGCGCGGGCCTCGAGTTCCAAGGCCTCCTGCTCCAACTTGCGCGCCTCTTCCTCGAGGGCCTGCGCGGCGGCTTCACGCGCTTCGCGCCCGGCCGCGGCCGCGTTGTCGAGGTTTTTGGCGCCCTGACGCAGCGCTTGCGCTGCCTTCGCCGTCTGCGGGTCGCCGCCCGCGCGTTGCTTGCGTTCTTCGCGCTCCGCCGCGTCGCCAAGTTCCGCTGCGGCTTCGCGCGCCGCGCCGGCTTCCTTGGCTTCGCTCTCCGGCGTGGGCGCCGCGGACTCGCTCGGTTTTTGCGCCGCGGCGCGCGCCTCACGCGTGGCCGTCGCCGCCTTGCGCAGCTCGCGCCCCGCGGCGCGCAAGCGCTCGCCGCGCGCGCCGTCCGCGCGCGCCTGCGCCACGGATTCGCTGGGCTTGGAGAGTTCCTTCGACGTTTCCGGCCGGAAACTCTCGAGCAGGCGGCGGTCGCGCTCCTCGCGCAAGGTGAGTTCGACAAGCGCGCGCTCCAATTCCGCCAGATCCAGTTCGCGATTCTCTCGCGCGCTGCTCTCGCTCTCTGCCACCAGGGCGCGCTGTGCCGCCTGGATCTCGCTGAGCTGCCTGGCCAGATCCTTCGACGCCTCGCTGCGCGATTTCTGGGACAGGTCCTTGGTCGCCTGCTCGAGTTCCGCCTCGCGCTTGGCGAGCTCACTCATCGTCTGCTGGATGTCCTTGAGGTCGTCCAGCGAACGCTGCAGGCTGTCGATGTTCGTGCGATCGAGCAGGATCGACAACAGTCGGTCCAGGCGTCTCACGATCAGTTCTTGTTCTTCCAGGGACAGCACTGCTTGTCCGCTGGCGAGTCCGGTCTTCGCTGAATCCATCAACTCCGCCAGCGTGCGCGACTTGGTTTCGTCGGGCCGACTGTCCAGTTCGATCAGCGCATTCTTGACCAGCTCGAGCGCGCGCGGCCGGCCTTCCTTCTCCAAGCGCGGGATCAAGGCCTCCATCGTGCGCCGCAGGCGGTCGAGCTGACGCGCGAGCAGTTCCTGTTCCTCGGAGATTCCGACCAAGCTCTTCGAGCCGTCCTGGGCGGACGCAGGCTGGGCCCAGGATCCGCCGATCGCGCCAAAGCTGGCGAGCAGCGCGAGCGCGAAATTGCGGGTGAGTTTGTGCATCGAGAACATGACTTACCTCCGCGGACCGCTCATTTGCCCCCGACCGCGGCCTTGGTGCTTTCGCGCAGGGCTCTTTGGCGGTTGAGGATGTCCTTGGTCAGGGACAGTATCGACTGAAAATTATCCCACTCCGCC
>JANMRV010000887.1:0-6279 GCA_031388685.1 Planctomycetota bacterium | reverse complement strand
TGCGCATTCCGGATTGGTGCACGGAGCCCGTGCGCGCGTCGCTTGGAGAGCTGTCCGCGCCCTCCGCAGTCACTGTGAACGAGCTGCCTCCTGGCGGCCTTTCGCACGAATACGAGCTCGAGCGCGAATGGAGTGCCGGCGACGTGCTCACGATCGATTTTCCCATGACGCCGCGGCGCATCTACGCCGACGCCAAGGTCGAAGCCGATGTCGGCCGTGTCGCGATCGCGCGCGGCCCGCTGATCTATTGTTTCGAGGCGGTCGACAACAATGGCAGCGCGCGCAATCTTGTCCTGCCCAAATCGGCCGAGTTGAAGGCGGAGTGGCAGCCAGGGTTGCTTGGCGGAACGATGGTCGTGCGCGCCAAAGGAGCGGCCGTCTCGCTCGACGATCGGCGCAAACGCAGCGCGAAACCGGTCGAACTCGTCGCGATTCCGTATTGCCTGTGGAACAACCGCCCCGGCGAAGGCGCTGCCGGGGAAATGGTCGTGTGGCTGCCCGAGAGCGAAGCCTTGGCCGAGATTTCCGGCCAGGGACTGCGCGTCGAGCAGCATGGCGTCGAACTCTCTGCCTCGCACTGCTGGAGCGGCGACACGCTGCTCGCGCTGAACGACGGCAGAGTTCCCGCGTCGTCGAGCGCTGATTCAATTCCGCGCACGACTTTCTGGGATCACCGCGGGAGCGCGGAATGGGTGCAGATGGACTTCGCCGAGAAACGCAAGTTCACGAAGGCGCGCGTGTACTGGTTCGACGACACGGGCAAGGGAAGTTGCCGAGTGCCCGAGTCCTGGCGACTTTCGTGGAAGGACGGCGCGGACTGGAAACCTGTGAAACTCGCTGCGGATTCGAGCTACTCCGTTGCGAAAGACAACTTCATCCTTGTCGCCTTCGATCCGCTCGAGTCGACAGCGCTGCGGCTCGAGATCCAGCTGCAGAAGGAATTCTCCGCCGGCGTGCTGGAGTGGACAGTGGAGTGAGTCCTTCCCAGATGCTGCTCGAGATGCGCGGCATCGGCAAGCGCTTCCCCGGTGTCGTCGCGCTCGACAACGTCGACTTCGACGTGCGCGCAGGCGAGGTGCACGCGCTCGTCGGCGAGAACGGCGCCGGCAAGAGCACTCTGATCAAGATCCTGACGGGCGCGCTCGCGCTCGAAGAGGGCGCGATCGTGCTCGACGGTCGCGAAGTGCGCTTTCCCGATCCGCGCGCGGCGCAGCGCGCCGGCATCGCGGCGATTCACCAGGAACTGACGCGCATTCCCGGGCTTTCGGTTGCCGAGAACCTGCTGCTCAGCCGCGAGCCGCGGCGTGCATGGGGGATCGATCGTCGCGCCATGCGCGAGCTTGCGCGCGCGGCGCTGGCGCGACTGTCGCTCGAGCTCGACGTCGATCAGCCGATCGGTTCGTTTTCGTACTCCACGCAGCAGCGAGTTGCGATCGCGCGCGCGCTCGACCTGAACGCGCGCGTTATCGTCCTCGACGAGCCCACGGCGAGTCTCGATCGCAAGGAAGCCGAGGCTTTGCTCGCGCTGCTCGGACGCCTGAAGCAAGACGGCCTCGCGGTCGTGTTCATCGGCCATCGCCTCGACGAAATCATCGCCGTGGCCGACCGGATCAGCGTGCTGCGCAACGGGAAGAAAATCGGCACGTTCGAGCGAACCGCGGTCACGAAGCTGGAACTCGTCGAGCACATGCTGGGGCGCGAGCCATCGATGACTCGTCGCGTGCAGCGTGGGCCGCAGCCGGCGCCGGAGCGCAGCGTGCTGCTCGAGGCGCGCGGACTGCGCGGCCCGGGGCTCGAGGCGGGCTGCGATGTCGCGCTGCGCGAAGGCGAAGTGCTTGGCGTTGCCGGCTTGCTCGGCTCGGGCCGCAGCGAACTCGTGCAGTTGCTTTTCGGCGCCGAACGCCGCTCGGCCGGCAGTGTAACCCTCGCGGGCAAGACTCTCGCCGCTGGGGACGTGCGCGCCGCGGTCGATGCCGGGCTCGGCTGCTCGCCGGAAGAGCGCCAGACTGATGCCTTGCTGCTCGAGCTTTCCGTGCGCGAGAATCTGCTGCTCGTGGTATCGCGGGCCTTCGCGCGACGTTCGCCAAACGCGGAGCGCGCGCTCGCGCTCGAGCTGGCGGTTCGGCTCGGCGTCGTCTGCGCCGATCTCGATCAGCCCGTGCGCTCGCTCTCGGGCGGCAACCAGCAGAAGGTGATTCTCGCGCGTTGGCTCGCCGCGCGTCCGAAGGCCATGTTGCTCGACGAGCCGACACGCGGTGTCGATGTCGGTGCACGCGCACAGATCGAGGCGCTCGTGGAGCAGCTCGCCGACGATGGCATGGCGGTCTTGCTGGTGTCCTCGGACCTCGATGAAGTGCTTTCGAATTCCGAGCGCGTGCTGGTGCTGCATGCGCGTCGCAGCGTGGTTCTGTTGGACGTGGCGGATGCGTCCGAGGCGGCCGTGTTGGAGGCGATGGCCGGACCCGGCGTGGAGCGCTCGGCGTGAGAGACAGGCTCCGAAGATTGACGCGCGCGCGCGCTTTCCCGGCCGCGGCTGCGTTGTGCGTGCTGCTCGCCTGGAACGCGCTTTCCGAAGTTCGCTTTGTCGGCGTGCTCGCGGACATCGTGCAGCGCGGAGCGCCGGTGCTCTTGCTTGCGCTTGGACAAACGCTCGTGCTCGCCACTGGCGGCGTCGATCTTTCGGTCGGCGCGGTGATGGCGATCTCTTCGTCCCTGGCCGCGATCCTGCTCACGCAGACCGGACTGCCGGCCGGCGCCGTGATCGCGATCGCGATTGCCGTCGGTCTTGCGCTCGGCCTGTGGAATGGCGCGTTGATCGCCTACCTGCGCATTCAACCGATCGTCGCGACGCTGGTGCTCTTGACCGCGGGCCGCGGGATCGCGCAACTCATCTCCGGCGGCGGCATTCTCACGTTTCGGCGGCCGGAGTTCGGCGCGCTGGCGAATGGCAGTTTCCTCGGTGTGCCGGCGAGCGTGCTGCTCGTCGCCGTGTTGTATGCTAGCGTCGGTTTTCTCACACGCGGAACGACGCTGGGCTTCCACCTCGAAGCGGTCGGCTCGAACGAGCGCGCGGCGCGACTCTCCGGCCTGCGTGTCGGCCGGATCCAGCTCGCTGCCTTCGGGCTTTGCGGCGCGCTCGCCGCGCTCGCGGGCCTCGTCGTTTGCGCGGACGTCGGCGCGGCGGATGCGAGCCACGTCGGCCTCTACCTTGAACTCGACGCGATCCTCGCGGCGGTGATCGGAGGGGCTTCGCTCAGCGGCGGGAAGATGTGCATCACGGGAGCGTTGCTCGGTGCGCTTGCGAATCAGGCATTGACGACGACCTTGCTCCTGGGTGGCTTGGGCACCGAGACCGCGTTGTGTGTCAAGGCAGCGGCGGTGCTGCTGGTCGTTGTGCTGCAGCGTGTTGCATCGCGTACAGGGGAGGCGCAAGCGTGAAGATCCTCCGGCGCTACCCGGCGTTGATCGCGCTCGTGCTACTCGTCGCGCTCGGAGCGGTGCTCTACCCAGGTTTCCTTTCAGCGCGCGTCGCAGTGGACCTCTTCTCCGACGGCGCCGTGCTCGGGATCGCCGCGCTGGGAGCGACTTGTGTGCTGATCTGTGGCGGCCTCGATCTTTCGATCGGTTCGGTCATGGCCGGCTCGAGCGTGCTGCTCGCCGTATTGCTCGAACGCGCGGGTTTCGGGCCTGTCGCGGCCGTACTGAGCGTGCTCGCCGCGGGCGCCGCCTGTGGACTCGCTCAAGGGGCGTGCATCCACTTCCTCTCGCTGCCGCCGTTCCTCGTCACGCTTGCCGGCATGTTCCTGTTCCGCGGCATAGCGCTTTCCGCGGCAGAGGAATCCATCGCGATCCACGCTCCGGTTTGGGGCACGCTGTCCGGTTTGGAGATCCATTTTGGACCGGCCGTTCTGCGCGCGCCCGGCCTGCTGTTCGTCGTCGCATTCAGCATGCTTGCGTTGGTCGCGCGCCGCAGCGCGCTCTTCCGCCACCTGCACGCGCTCGGCGGCGACGAACGCGCGGCCTTCCTGCTCGGCGTGCCCGTGTGCAGGACAAGGCTGATCGCCTACGCGCTCTCCGGTTTCTGCGCGTCGCTCTCGGGCGTGGCCTTTGCGTTGACCGCTTCAGCCGGAAGTTCGGTCAGCGGCGCGGGTCTAGAACTCGAGGCGATCGCGGCCGCGGTCGTCGGCGGAGTCGCGCTCGGGCCGGGTCGCGGCAGGTGGAGCGGAAAGAGCCGCGGAGGCCTCGGCGGCGTGCTGCTCGGAGTGCTTCTGTTCGGCGTGATCGCGGACCTGATCCTCTTCCAGGGCACGCTCTCGGCCGGCTGGACGCGCGTCGCGATGGGCGCGATGCTGCTCGCATTCCTCGCGCTCGAGCGGTTGCTCTCGAAGCATTCGAAGTGAATCTAGTCACTCTCGGCGCATGAGGACTCCGATCCTGGTGTCTTGACCCAAGCGCCGATTTCGATGAGGATCTCGCGGCGGACGAAGCACGGTCACACATGAAACTCACACCGAGGAGCGACGATCATGGGATTGCATTTGGATACGACGGTCCAGGCGATCGACAAGGCACTGGCCGAGGCCAAGAAGCTGGAGAAAGAATTCAAGGCGGCCAAGACCGACGCGGACAAGGCCAAGCTCAAAAAGATGGCCGAAGCGGCCAAAAAGATCGCAGAGCTGCACTTCGCCGGGATTGCGGCCGCGCAGGCCAAGGACAAGCAGGACATGCTGGCGACTTTCAAGACGATGGGGCTGTAGCTCCACGAACTGAAATTGTTAGCGAGCCGGGCTCGCTCTCGACATCTGCGATTCAGGCGCGCAGCGCACGTTCAGCGGCGCACGGGAGCGAGCCTGTCTCGACCGCGCCCATTGGCGCGCGTCGTTGTTCGAAGAACGAGCGCCGCCGTTCGCGCACGGCGGACTTCGAGTAGAGCTCTTCGGACAATCGATACATCCCCGCGCGCAACTCTTCGACGCTCATGTCGGTCGGGCGCACATTGACGTCGAACAGCGTGCACAGCTGCCATTGTCCAGGATGCAGCAGGCGGCCCTCGCGCTCCAAACGTGTGTGTAAGGGAGTGCCGGGAAAGGCGGTCATATAGGTGATCTGCACCTCGTAGAGCCCGAGCTCGCGCGCGAATTCGAGCACATCCTCGAAGACCTCCGGCCCATCGCCGTCGAGTCCGAGTACGAAGCAGCCGTTGACCGTGATGCCGCGCGACTGGATGGCGCGGATCGCTTCGCGCGCACCGCGCGCCCGGCGGGCTTTGAAGTTGGAGCGCAATTCGACGCCCGAAAGCGAACGAGCGCGCGGACTCTCCAGGCCGATCAACAGCTGCCGACAGCGGCTTTCCGCCAACAAATCGAGTAGCACAGGATCGTCCGCGACCGAAATGTCCGTCTCGGTAAACCAGGGCATGTCCGCGCGAGCCAAGGCGCGCGCCAGTTCGCGCCCCCAGCGTTTGTCGACGAAAGTGTTGTCGTCGGCAAGTTCAAGAAATGCGCCAGGGCGCAGGCATTGAATCGCATCGAGATCGCGCTCGATGCCGGCGATGGAGCGCTGCCGGCGTTTCTGTTCGAGCATCACCGTCGACGCGCAGAAATCGCAGCGCCACGGACATCCGCGCGATGTCTGCAGCGTGATGCGGTTGTATTCGCGGCCCTTCAGCAAGTCGTAGCGCGGCACGGGCAGAGTCGAAAGATCCACGGGAGCATAGTCGGCCGCGCGAAAGATCCGGCGCGGCGCGCGCTGCTCCGCTGCAGCGACGACGTGCGGCCAGACGTTGTCGCCCTCGCCGATCACGACGAAGTCCGCGTGTTCAAAGGCTTCCGCTGGCCGCGCGCTCACGTGCAATCCGCCGAGCGCCACGAGCACACCGGCCGCGCGCAGGCGATCCGCGATCGCATAGGCCTCGAAGATCTGCGCCGAGAACGTGCTGATCGCCACCAGGTCGCAAGCGAAGATCTCCGCGGGCTCCTGACCGTCGGCGGGCGCTTCGGCGTAGATCAACTCGTGTCCAGAGGGCGTCGCCGCGGCAAGCACCAGCAGTCCAAGGCTCGGCAAGGCCGCGATCTGCTTCGAGCGTTCGACGAAGCCCGGTAAGGTCAGCCCCAACTCGAGCAACTTGGGATCGTGGGAGCGGATGCCGCTCATGGCCAGAAAGCCGATCTTCATGTGAGCCCTCCGAATACTAGCAGTGCCACGGACACGACGAGCAACAGCGCCGGCAATGCGAACAGCAGTCGCAGCTGTGCACGCCAGGCGACCAGGAAGCAGGCG
>JANMRV010000863.1:0-1230 GCA_031388685.1 Planctomycetota bacterium | reverse complement strand
CGCGGCCGTGCTTTCTGCGGCCCGCTCAAATCCTGACGTCGCGCAGGCCAAGAGCCGCCTCGACTCGAACTTCGTCGCAATGCAATCGGCCATCAACGCGGCGATCGTGGAGTAGGGAAAAGGAAGCGGGTTCCCGATGTTCCTTGCTGCGTGCCTTCTCGCCCTCGCGGCGCAAGAAGTCTCGCGCCTTGCGCCTCCCGAACTCTGGGGAACCTCCCTTCGTGCGCGTGGACACTGATCCTGAGGCAATGGCCGCGCACGAAACTCTGGTCCGCCCGCGCGCCTGAAAATCCTCGATGCCCGCGCCCGATGCATCAGGCATGTTCCTGCTCCACCTGATCCGCGCGCTCCTGCTCAGCCAGTCCGTGCTCGCCGCCGAGAACATTGCCCTGCGCCAACAGCTCGCCGTGCTCAAGCTCAGCGTGCCCCGACCGCGCGTTCGGCTGCGGGATCGAGTCTTCTTCGTGTTGCTGCGTCGGCTCTGGGCAGGCTGGCGAGACTGCTTGATCGTCGTTCAACCTGCAACCGTTGTTCGTTGGCATCGTCAAGGCTGGCGACTTCTTTGGCGTTGGCGGTCGCGCGGAGATGGAGGACGCCCGAGGATCAGCCTCGAACTGCGCGAACTGATCCGGCGGCTCTCGCGTGAAAACCGCCTGTGGGGTGCGCCGCGAATCCAGGCTGAGCTCGCGCGGCTTGGCTTTCACGTCGCGAAGTCCACGATCGAAACCTACATGTGCCGCCACAAAGGTCCGCCGTCCGGCAAGTGGCGCGCGTTCATGAAAAACCACGCGGGCGAGATCTTGGCCTGCGACTTTTTCATCATCCCGACGGCCACCTTCAGGACGCTCATCGGTTTCGTGGTGATCGAACTCGGGCGGCGGCGAATCGTGGCTTGCGATGTGACCGAGCATCCGACTGCGGGCTGGACGGCGGCTGTTGTGCAGCGCGCGATGCTGGCTGTTGGCCGGCGCGCGAAGGTTCTTGTGCGCGATCGCGACCGGATCTATGGCGCGGAATTCAAGCGCGTGATCAAGGGTCTGGGGCTCAAGCAGATGGTGAGCGCGTACCACTCGCCGCTTCAAAATGCGTATGCCGAGCGTGTCATTGGCACGCTGCGGCGCGACTGCCTTGACCACGTGATCGTGATGGGAGAACGGCACGCGCGCGAGATCCTCGGGGAGTATGTCGGGTACTACAACGCGGAAAGGACGCACCAGGCGCTCGGGGGAG
>JANMRV010000851.1:0-6910 GCA_031388685.1 Planctomycetota bacterium | reverse complement strand
AACATCGTCGCGAACACGGGCCTCTTGATGAAGAGGTCGACGAGTGTCCGCATCGCCGGTCCGCTATTCCTTCGGGAGCACGCGCAGGCGCGCTCCGCCCTGGAGTTTGCCCGGATCGAGCACGAGCGAATCGCCGGCCTTCAGGCCCTCGAGTACCTCGATGCGAGCGGCTTCGCTGCGGCCGACTTTCACACGGCGTTCGACTGCGAGGTCCTGCTCGGCGAGGAAAACCTTGTCGATGCCCGCGAATTTCACCAGCGCAGCCGGCGGAATCACCAACGTGCGCGCCGCACTGTCGAGCACCAGCTCCGCGCGCACGAACGAACCCGGCCGCAGCGCGCCATCGGGATTGGCGATGTCCGCTTCGATACCGAGCGTGCGATCGCCGCCAGCCAGCGCCGGTGCCAGACGCGCGACGCGCGCAACCTGGACTGCCGCGCCAGAATCGAAGCGCGCGCGCAATTCCTGGCCGATCTTCACGGCGCCCGAAGACTGCTCGGGCACGATCAGCTTCAGGCGCACCGGGTCGCTGCGCAGCACGCGGGCGAGCGGCGCTCCGACATTGATGTAGTCGCCGGTTCCTGCGAGCCGCTCGGCGACGATGCCGTCGAAGGGCGCCAGAATGCGCGTATCCGCGAACTGCTGCTCGGCCAGGGCCCGCTCGGTTTCGCGCAGGATCAGCATGGCGCGGCGGTTCGCGATGATCTCCTTGGCCGCCAGCCAACGGCTTTCCGCGGCACTCGCGTCGTTGCGCGCCTTGTCGAGCACCGACTGAGACGTGACTCCGTTCTTGATCAGGCTGGTCTGGCGTTCGAGCTCGAGCACGGCTTGGTCCAATTCAGCGCGAGCCTCGCGCACCAGAGGCAGCTTCGCGACATCGATGGCGTTCGCGGAAGCTTCGGGCTCGAGTCCGAGCAGCGTGCGAGCGGCCTCGACCGCGGCCCGCGCCTGGGTCAGTCGCAACTCGAAGTCGCGCGCCTCGATCTTCGCCACGCAATCGTCCTTGTGCACGACGCTGCCCACGTCCACCGTCAAGGTTTCCAGACGGCCTGGGACCTTCGTTGAAATCGTTGCCGATTCGGCGGGCGCGAGTTCGCCGGTCAGGCGGAGCACGCGCTCCCAGACCTGCTCTTGCGCCACTGCCACATGGACGTCGCGAACGGATTCCGGGCGCTGTTCTGCCGCCGCACCCGACGAGCCTGGGCGTGAGCAGCCCGCCGCCAGCCACAGGCCGGCGCCGAGGCAAAGGATGGGGTTGTTTCGACCGGTCATGGCATCCGCGAAGCTGCATCATGCCGCGCCGGTGACCGCGCCACCAGCGTCGCAGCCTCGCTCCGGCTGGAGGGCACGAATAGTAGCCCCAGGAACGAGTAATCTGGCGGCCCTCTCACGTCCGCCGCTTCAGAAAACTCCAAGCCGTCGTTCGTCCGATGCTCAACATCTCCAGTCTGCTCACATCAGTTGCCAAGGACGCCATGGGGCTGCGCGGCAAGAGCCACAAGCGCGCGCTCGGATTCCTCGGCGGAGGCAAGCACTCCATGCTGAAAAACTCGAGCCTGATCGGACTGGCCGGAGTTGCCGTGGCCGCCTATCAGATCTTCAAGGACAAGTCAGCTTCACAGGGCCCGATCCCGCGGCCTGTCGAGCCCGGCAGCAGCGTCGTCGATCGCTCGGGCCGCGCGCTGGACAATCTCGGGTCGCGCGTGCCCGCCTCGATCGTTCCTCCGCTGCCGATTGTGCCGGCCATTCCGCAAGAGGTCGACGATTTGCCGCTGCGCGCGTTGCGCTTGATGATCGCCGCCGCGCGCTGCGACACCCAACTGGGAGAAGAGGAAATGGGCCGCCTGATTTCGAACGCTACAGACGCCGGCCTCGAGAATGCAATGCGAGCGGAATGGCAATCGCCGCGCCCGCTCGCGCTGATCTGCCGCGGTGTCAGCGCTCCTGCACAGAAGCGCGAGCTCTACATGCTCGCCTACGCAATCCTGCGCGCCGACGACGAAGTCAACAACGCCGAGCGCATCTTCCTCGCGCAGGTCGCTTCGAATCTTGCACTCACGCCCGAAATGACGGCTGAGATCGAGCGCGAGACAGCGCTCGAGATCGACCAGCACGGCTCAGAGACTCACTAGACCCCAATCCCATCGAACAGAATTCCATGCCCGACGAAGCTCAGTGGTACATGGCGATCGGCGGCCTCCAGGTTGGCCCCGTTTCCGCTTCCGAGATCATCTCCAACGTCAAGAACGGCAGCATCGACGCGGACTCGCTGGTGTTCAGCGCGGGCATGACCAGCTGGACGCCGCTCTCGAAAGTGCCGCAGTTCGCGCCGTATTTGCGCGGCGTTGCCGCCACGCCCGCTTCGAGCGCGCGGCCGAACGTACCGGGCCGTCGCGCCCACGAGATCGACTTCGAACTGCACGGCCACGAGATGCAATTCGTCGAGGTCGCGCTCGATCCGGGCGAAAGCGCGGTCGCCGAGGCGGGCACGATGATGTACATGACGCAGGGCATCGAACTCGAAACGATCTTCGGCGACGGCAGCAAGCCGCAGACCGGTTTCATGGACGCCGTGCTCGGCGCGGGCAAGCGCTTGCTCACCGGCGAGAGCCTGTTCATGACCGTGTTCACGAACTCCGGCCAGGGGCTCGCCAAGGTGGCCTTCGCAGCACCGTATGCCGGACACATCCTGCCGATGGACTTGCGCACGCTCGGCGGCACGCTGATCTGCCAGAAGGATTCTTTTCTTTGCGCCGCGCGCGGCGTCTCGCTGTCGATCGCATTCCAGAAGCGGCTTGGCGTCGGCCTTTTCGGCGGCGAGGGTTTCATCATGCAGCGCCTCGAGGGCGACGGCCTGTGCTTCGTGCACGCCGGCGGCACGGTGCACGCGCTCGAATTGGCTGCGGGCGAGACGTTGCGCGTGGACACCGGTTGCCTCGTCGCACTGCAGCCTTCGGTCGAGTACGACATCCAATTCGTCGGCAAGATCAAGACCGCGCTGTTCGGCGGCGAAGGCATTTTCTTCGCGAAGCTCACCGGCCCGGGCAAGGTCTGGCTGCAGTCCCTGCCGCTCTCGCGCCTCGCCGATCGTATCTACAAGGCCGCGCCGCAAACCGGACGGGGCAAGGACGAGGGCTCGATTCTAGGGGGACTGGGCAGTCTGTTCGAGTCGAGGAGCTGAGCGCTTCCGAATCGTCATGGACATGCGCACCTCCCGCTCGTTCCCCACGCTTCTCGCCGTAGCAATCCTGATGGGAACGGTCGTGTGGTTCGCCGCACGCGATTCGTTCTCGCCGGTCCAGCAAGCTGAAGTTACGCCGCCTTCGACTGCGGACTCGGGGCGCGGACCAATCCAGTCCACGCGGTCCTCGCGCTCAGGAGAGCTCGCAACTTCGAAGGACGCAGCCGTACGCGTAGAGCAGGCAGACAGCTCCGCAGCCGACGCCGACTTGAAGGAGTTCGCGGCCGCCGACCCGCACATACGCGGCACGCCGAACTCCGTGCACGCAAGCGCACGCGGCGTGATCGTGGATCCGCTGGGCAAACCAATTGCGAAAGCACGTGTCTTGGCTTCGCTGGCCAAGAGTTGTGGGGGAGCCTTGCTCGACGCGCAGGCCAATCAGGGCCGGATCCGAGAAGCAGAGACCGACGTAGCCGGAAGGTTTAGCCTCGGTGGTCTCGACCTCGGTCCGCTGCGCATTGCCGTGCGGGCGCGTGGATTTGCGCCGCTGGACACCAAACCGATGAGTCTGGTCGCGGGAGGTCCGCTGGAACTTGGCGAACTCCACCTCCAGCCCGGCTTGGTGCTCAACGGAACTGTCGTGGATCCCAAGGGGGCCGCGGTTCCGTCGGCGCAGATCTTTCTCGTCAGCGCGCCCCTGTTCGGTCCTGTCCGGTCGCTAGGCGCGCTCGCCGCCTCACCGTTGGGCGCGAGCGATGATGCAGGGCATTTCGAACTCGCCGTGATCGCGTACGGGTCCTGGACCTTGCTCGTGCGACATCCGGATTTTCCTGACGCGCTCTTTCTCCGTGACAAGATGCCTGACCCGGCGGCGAACGGTGGGCTGAAGCTGGAGCTGGCTCCTGCCGCGATGATTGGCGGTCATCTCGCAAAATTCGAACTGAAGACTCTGCCGCTGATCGTGGTTGCCACGCCTATCGAAGGGCTGGCTCTGTTCGACAAGACTCGACCGCCGGGCGGGAACGACTTCTGGCTCGCCGGCGTGCGCAGCGCCGAGGTGAACGAACGCGGAGAATTCGAAGTGCACGGGCTGGTGCCGAATGCAAGCTACGCGCTACGAGCGATGCCTCCCGACGCTCGCACGGATGAGGTGATTCGCGTCGCGAGCCCCTGGGAGCCGGATGAAGAATCGGTTCGTGTGGAGGACGAGTGGGCACCCACGCTCGTCGTGCCGGCAGGCGAGTCGAACTGCGAGCTCAGCTTTCTTCCCAGCTGCAGCATCGAATTCGAAGTCGTCGACGGCCTGAGCGGGGCGCCCATCGAGGGAATGTTGGTGGGCTTGCCCTGGGATTTGTACGCCGCGACGGCGCAGTCAGGAGCTGCGAAAACTCGTTATCCGGATGGCCGTGTGGTTCTGCAGGGTCTGCGGCCGCTGACTCCATACGCCAGGACTGCCGATTTGTCGCATTCGGACATCGCAGCTCCAGAGTTCGGCACCGCCGGGCCCTGGGACATCGATGCTCCCGGCCACGAAGTCGGTCTGGTGCAAGCCACGAAGATCTGGCCCGGCAAGCATCTGAATCTGGGGAAGATTCAGCTGCTTCCCTTGCCGCCTTACGAGGTGAAAGTCGAGGACGCGGAGAATCACCACCCTCTGATCGGAGCTCGCGTGGAATTGAATGCGGACGAGATGCAGCTGCCTCCTTCACGCACCCAATCCCGAGGTGTTACGCGTCGCGATGGCATCGCTCGCCTGACCAGCCTCACACAGGAAAAGGCAAGGCTGGAGGTGAGCTGCGCCGGCTATGCGCCCGATGCAATTCCGGCCCCCGGCTTCTTGCCACCCGGATCGCTTCCCATTGTCGTATCGCTGACTCGCGGCGCGCGCATCGTCGCGAGTGTGCGCACGGACGCAGGCGAAGCTGTTTCCTCCGCGACCGTTACTCTCCAGAAAGGTCAACCAGGCAGTCCCGACTACTGCCACAAGACGCTGGGGGCGGATAGCTCTGGCCGCGTCTCATTCGTGGAGCTTTCGAGCGGCACCTACCTGCTTGGTGCCAGTCGTCTTGACGACATTGGCAACATCCAGTCGAGTTTCCCGTCGGGTGAGCCGACTGAGTCCGTGATCGTGCAGGCGGGCGGGGATGTCCAGGCGGAGATTCGTCTCAAGCCGCTGAGCAAGCTCTCAGGCACTCTCAAGATGGGACGCGAGCCGCTGGCAGGTGCATTGATCTCGTTTGCCTCGGGCAAGCACGCCTTCGAGGACTTCGGCGCCGATGCAGGCCGTTTCGAAAGCGTCCCCAGACTCCATACAGACTCGAACGGGGAGTTCGGCAATCTCGCTGTCGAGCCCGGCGAGTACATGCTCCTGATCGATCACGAACTGCGCGGATTGTTGACGCGACGTCTCGTCAGGGTCGCCGAGGGGAAGACGGATCTATTGATCGACGTAAACGACACGGGAATCCTGGGGCGCGTGCTGGACAAGCAGGGAGCGGCGGTCAGCGGAGCGAGGGTTAGCGTGTTCCCCGAAACACCGAAAGCTGCGCGAGGTCGGAAACTGAAGGAACTCAAGTTTCCGATTCCTTCTTGGAGCACTCCACGCCGCGCGCTTGCCGAAGCCGTGAGCGGTTCGGATGGCAGCTTTCGCCTTGGAGCGGTACCGCCGAATACGAAGTTGCAGGTCTTTGTTCGGGAGGGGAATCGCCGCGGCTTGGTTTCGGGGCTTGTCGTCGACGAACTGGATGCCCGAAAACAGGTCGACATTCGGCTCGTCGAAACGGGAGCGCTGGAGATCGTCCTCGATGAGACTGATCAGTCAGTCGTAGGCGAGAGTGCAGCCTGGATCTACGCTCCGGACCATCCCGATGAGCAAGGCCCCTTGATGTTGACGTTCGACGAGAACCATCGCGCCCGCTTCGACCATCTACTTCCTGGACAGTGGATCGTCGTGGTCGACAGGCTCGGGACGGTCGATCCGTTCGCTCAAGCCTCCCGGCAGAGGAACCTTGTTTCGGTGCGGGAGGGGGAAGTCACCGAATGCAAGCCGACTAGGTGACCTCTCCCGGGAATCTCCCCCCGGATCGGTCGTCAGCTTGCACACCCTGGGCATTCCCTGCAGGCTTGGGGGCGGAGCCTTTTCTCCGACTATGTCCGGCCGACGCACTCTGCTTGTCCTGTGCTGCCTCGCAGCGATGATCGCGGTCGGCGTCTGGCTGGCGCTGAAGCGGGCGCCCGAGCCACGTCAGCCGCTCGAAGCACCGGGAGTCGCGATCCCCGCGATCGATACGGGCGGCGGGCGCGCTGCCCTGACTGCGCCCAACCTCGCGCCCGAGATCAGCGCGGCGACACCCGGACGCGGCGCGATGGCGGCGGCCCGCGCGGATCTTGGGGACGGAGCGATCGATGAATTCACGATCGACGGACTGCGCGTCGAGCCCAAGACTCGCGCGCGCACGCAGGCGACCGGTCGCGTGGTCGACGAGCAGGACAAGCCCGTGGCGGCGGCCACTGTTCTCGCGTCGCTGAATGAGACTCTCGCCAGTGCCGCGCTCGATGCCTGGGCGAATGGCGGCCTGGTGCGCGAAGCCACGAGCGATGGCGACGGCAGGTTCCGTCTCGCGATGCTGGATCCCGGCCGGCTGCGCATCGAAGTGCACGCGCAAGGATTTGCGCCGCTGATCGCGAAGGAAACCAGCCTGCCTCCCGGCGAGAGCACGGATCTAGGCA
>JANMRV010000819.1:0-1586 GCA_031388685.1 Planctomycetota bacterium | reverse complement strand
CTGACTGAAAAATTGCCGAGTTTGATGGGCGCGTCTTTGGCGGTCTTCTCGCCCTGAGGCGTCGAGGTCGCCTGAATTCCGACGACAAGGCAGCAGCCGAAAACGATGAGGATGAGAGGGTTCATAGAGGATCTTCCTTGTGAATGGGCGCAACCCCAACCGGGTGCGTCGGCGGCTCCCATGATAAGGGCGATGGACCCGCGCTTGTCAGATCTTGCGAATCACCCCGGATTTCCCGACGAAGTCCGCTTGGACTACGTCCAGTGCGTCAACCGAGCCATCGACCACGTCATCCGAAATCTCGACGGCAGCCTGCACCCGGAAGAAGTCGCGCGAGCCGCCGGCTTTTCGCCGTTCCACATCCACCGCGTGTTCAAGTCCCTCGTCGGCGAAACGCTGGACCAGTTCGTCAAACGGCAACGGCAGCAGCTCGAGCGCGCGCGCGACGCGAGGGTGCGCCACGCTTTCATGATCCTGCTGCGCCTGCCGGCGGAAGTGCAGCCGGTGTTCGAAGAGCGCGTGCGCGCCGCTTTCCCCGATCGCGCGCATAGGATCCTCAACGCCGTGCGCGACATGCGCGGCGGAGCGATGAATCACTCGAATTTCGGCGAGCGAATGAGCGGCAGCGGCCCGCGCTGGGAAGCCACGCAACGGCTGTCCGAGATCCAATGCACGCGCCTTGGCCTGCGCGAGACTCGTGACATGCCGTACCCGGACCAGATCCGAACGCTGCTGCCGGGGGCCATGACGGCGCCCGTGCAACCTTCCCTGTTCGACTGATGTCCCATTGCCAAGCATCGCACGCACCCCTTCCCAACATGTTCACGCTGCGTGGCGCTCGTATGAAACACCACTTGATTGGACTCGGCCTCCTATTCGAAGCCCTACTCGCCACGGGCTGCGCGACAAGTTCGTTGGACGGCGGCTCGCTCGATGCGGCGAAGGACCTCGCGCGCGCAGAAATTGGCGCGCCGTCGCCCAGCCCGCGCCGCGTGGCCGCGCCCGGGGGGCTCGAATGGGGTCTCGACGCCCAGGCGTATCCCGCGGGCGCGATCCTGGCATTGCATGTGGCCGCGCCCCTCTCCGATCACGACCTGGCCTTCGTGCGCGCCGGATACAACGCCACGGATCGACAGAACTTCGGCAAGCACGACGAGGAGCAAGGCGGCGGTCCAGGAATGGGCCTAGGCTATCGACATTACTTTAGTCAGCATTTCACGGGCTGGTTTGCCGGCGCGAGAGTGGACCTGTGGGCGCTCGAGATCGACTGGAAGGACCAGAACGGCGGCGCGCCTCGGCAAGGAAGTTCAGATGTCCTGGTGTTCCAGCCGACCCTCGAGGTTGGCTACGGATTCGCCCTGGGTCAATCGGGTTGGCGACTCGACCTGACATTCTCGCTGGGTGCCGAGATCAACCTCGCCACAGAGGGAGAGCAGGTGGGCGAGGGAGCCATCCTCCTAGGAGGCGCCGCCCTATCGCGGAGCTTCTGATCGATCCGGCCACCAAAGCAAGAAGGCCAGGGCCCAGGGGCCCCAGCCTTCTCGAAAGTGGTAGCGCGGGCAGGATTCGAACCTGCGACCTCCGGG
>JANMRV010000803.1:0-4688 GCA_031388685.1 Planctomycetota bacterium | reverse complement strand
CCCATGGATCCTCCTCGCGCGGGGCCAAGCCTTCGACGCCTGGAATCAGATCGAAACAGGACTGTTGCGCGACTTGTGCGGTTTGACTTTGCGAGAAATCAGTTTGAGCACCGGCCGTGCGGAGAGCACCGTCGCCCGCCTGTGCGAGCGACATCGCCATCGACTGGCTGAGGACTCGGAGTACGCCGATCGAGTCTCAAACATTGCCAGCGCGTCGCTGCGCAAGGGGGCAGCGATCGGAGCCGCCGCGTCTCCCGACAACTGCGCCGTTTCGGACGAGGGAGAATCGGGAAGCGATCACCTCGTCGAGTGATCCGGCAGCCCGGATGCGAAAAGGTAGGGTGGGGAAGTACCTGACTCGGTACGGTTACGGCAAATACGTCCCGCGGTGCACGTGGTTCATCGCCAGCGCCGTCACAAAAGTCGTGATCGCTACCGAGAGTCGCGCTTCCTGATCGGCGGAATAGACCTGCTGCAATTCTTCCGCGCGACTGGCGAGATGACGGACGAGCGAGCGCGTGCGCTCAGGAAAGTGCCCCGTCCACAGATACACATTCGCCACCAACTCGCGTTCCATGCTGCGCAACAACGCCTCGGCCGGTTTGCGCGCGCCGTTCGTCGCTCCTTCGGTCGAATCGACGTCCTCGAAGATCGCGGTCAACGCGCCCTCGAGGCCCGGCGGCAATCCGTCCTGGCTCGTGTCGAGCTTTGAGTAATACTCCTGCAGCGAGTAGGCCAGGTCGCCGACCTCCTCGTCGCGTTCCTGGGCCTCTTCGACCACCTGCCGATCACGCAGCGCGGCCATCATGCGATCGCAGTACTCGAGCTTGGCCAGGGCCGTCGGCCAGGCGCGGTACGTCTTGCGCCAGTCCTTGCCCGGCGTCATCCACACGGCCAAAGTCTCGGCCCAGTCCTCATCGGGATGCTTCTGCGCGTACCAACCGGGCAGGTGGCGCACGAATCGGCGGCTGAACGGTTTGGGCCGGTACTCCTCGACGTAGGGCTGGGTGATCGAGCCGAACTGGCGCACCCATTCCTCGCCTTCGAAGAGGTGGTAGGCGTAATTGAGCACGTGGCCGAACTCGTGGCGCAGGTAGCGCAGGATCTCGGCGCGGCCGGCACCCTCGAGGTGACCGACCTGCTCGACCTGGATCGCTTCGAGCTCGGGCCGAGCCAGGTAAAAGGGCATGGCGATGCTCTGACTGCCGAAGACCACGCCCCACTCGGTCGACAGGTAGAAGGTCGGCTTGAGGTGAGCCAGTTGCAGCGCGGCGACCTCGGCCTGGAAGTCGGCGATCACCGGCTCGAGACGGGTGCCCTCGATCGCGAGACCGAGGTCGCGAATGCGCTGGGTGCGAAGGTTGGCTTCCTGGAATCTTGCTTGGCTATCGGCCATGGCGGGGTGTCGAGCCCACCACGCTAGACCAGGAGCCCGGATCCCTCTACCCGCCGCAAGAAAAGGGGCGTTTTCAGCGCAAAATAGGCCTTTTCGAGGTCGCGGCCGCGGGCCGGAAAGCGCGAAAAAGATCCAAAAAGGGGCTGGAAATTGGGCCGATCCGGGGTTCGCGTTCGGCCACGGGCCGGGCGCCGGAGTCCGAGCTGGCGGGTCGCCAAGTCCCAGCGGCGTAGGGTTCGCCCTCGCAGCTGGATAACATTCCGCCGCCCATGACCACGGCTCGCGATCCGTCAGCACAGACACGAGCCCTACCGCCCTGGGTCATCGCGGCCGTACTGCTTGGAATCCTCGCGCTGGCGAGCTGGCTCACGACGCGCTCGACGCTCTGGGATCGCGACGAGCCGCGCTTCGCCCAAGCCGCGGTCGAGATGGTCCATTCGGGTCAGTGGATCTTCCCGACCTTCAACGGCGAGCTGCGGCCGGACAAGCCGATCCTCATCTATTGGTTGATGGCGATCCCGGTCAGCCTCTTCGGGGTCAGCGAATGGGCCGTGCGGGCCTGGGCCCCGATCGGGCTCGCCGTCAGCGCCTGGCTGACCTGGCGCGTCGGTCGACGCTTCCTCTCGCCCTCCGCGGCCCTGCTGGCTCCGCTGATCCTGGCGCACTCGCCGATGGCGGTCGCGGAAGGCACGGTCGCGACCGTGGACTCGGTGCTGATGGCCTGCATCACGGCGGCCATGGCCTGCTTTGCGGGCATGCTCGCCAACGGTTGGAGGACGCGCGACTTTCTCGTGCTGGCGCTCTGCCTGGGCGCGGCACAACTGACCAAGGGGCCGGTCGGACTCGCCGTGCCGATGCTCTCGATCTTCACCGCGCTGTGGTTCCTGCGCGGCAAGTCGGCGGTCGCGCCCGGATTCTCCGCGCGACTTGGGATCGCGGTCGTCCTGAGCGTGCTCGTCTTCCTGGCCTGGGCGATCCCGGCCAACAACGCGACCGGCGGCGAGTTCGCGGCGCGCGGCCTGGGCAAACACGTCGGCGGCCGGATGCTCCAGCCGATGGAAGGCCACGGCGGCAACTATTGGCTCGGACTGTTTTTTTACCTGCCTGTGATCGCACTCGGCTTCGCGCCTTGGATCCTGCAGCTTCCAGCGGCGCTCGTGGCGCTGTGGAACGGGAAGATCGGCGACGCGAAACAGCGCGCGCTGCTTCTGGGCTGGAGCCTCGCGCCGTTCTGCTTGATGACGCTGGTCGCAACCAAGCTCGCCCACTACGTCATGCCCATTCTTCCCGCACTGGCGCTCGCGGTCGCCGCGGTGATCGATGCGGCCGAACGCGGCGCGCTCGCGCCGCGCGAACTGCGCTGGCTGGCGCGCGGCGCGTGGATTTTCGGAGTCGTGCTCGCACTCGAAGTCGCGGCCGTGATCGTGCTTTCGTTGCGGCCGGAAGCAGCGGCGCTGCGCGGGCCCGTGCTCGCTCTCGGCGCCGTGATTCTCGCCCAAGGCGCGGTCGCGATCGCATTGCACGTGAAGCAGCGCTGGCGCCACGCGGCAATCGCGGCGATCGCGGGAGGCGTGGCGGTCTGGCTGGTGCTCGGCGGATTCGTTCTGCCGCGCGTCGAAGCTTTGAAGATCGCGCCGCGCATGGTCGCTGCGATTCGCGCCGCCGGCTCAGGATCCTTGCCACTCGCGACGTATTCCTTCGAAGAACCGAGCCTGAATTTCTACTGGGGGCCGACGCCGATCCGGCGCCTGCCGGATGGCGCGGCGATCGATGCGTGGCTGGCGGAGACGGCGGACGGCGTGCTCGTGATTCCACAGGCGAAGAGGAATGTGCTCGAGGGGCGCGCGGGAGCCAAGACCTTGCGCGAAGTCGCGAGCGTCGATGGCTTCAACTACTCGAAGGGCAAACCGCTGAAGCTCGTCGCGCTGCTGCGCCAGCGCGAGTGACCGTGAACGCGCGTTCGACCGCGAAGGGCTCGTCGAATGGAGTCGATCCGAAGTCCCAAGCGTGTTTCCGGCGCGTCTTGAAGATCGTCGGCCGCTGCCCGATTGCGCAGCGGCCGCTGAACTCGAGCTTGCCTGTGGCGCCTGCACACGCGAAGCTCGCGGCGTGACGCAGAAGTTCCACACGGCGAAGAAGCTCGCGCTCGTGCTCGCCGGCCTGTGCATGGCACTGCTGTGCAGCGAACTCTATTTCCGGTTCGTGCGGCCGATCGAGTTCATGCGCATCAGGACCATCGACGCCAACGCGCGCGATGGCTGGTACGGAATGATCCATCGGCATTCGAAAACGCCGGGACTGCCCTATGAACTCGTGCCGCTGCTCGATCAGGATTCGATCGGCACCCGGGTCAAGACGAACTCATTGGGCATGCGCGACGACGAGCCGTTGCCGCGCGAAACGCCGGGCCTGGTCCGTGTGCTCGCGGTCGGTGATTCGGTGACCTTTGGCTATCGCGTTGCGCAGGAAGATAATTTTTGCGGGGTGCTCGAGCGGCAATTCGCCGCCGAACCGCTCGGACAACGCCGCATCGAAGTATTGAACAGCGGTGTCTCGGGTTATTCGTCGAAGGACGAAGCCGCGGCCTTCGCGGGCAAGTGGCTGGGGCTGCAGCCGGACATGGTCTTGTTGTGCTACTGCCTGAACGACCCGTGGTTCGAACCCGATCAGCCGTTGCAGCGCTACTTCGTGCCGCCGCGCTGGTGGCAACACAGCGCCACGCTGCGCTTCCTCGTGCAGCGCAGCCAGGGCCGCAAGGTGCGCGAGCTCGGCGGCGGCAACTTCTTCCGCTCCCTGCACGCACCTTCCGAACCGTCGTGGAAAAGCGTCGAGGCCGCCTTCGCGCGCATCGCCGGTTTGGCGAGCGAGCGCAAGATCCCCGTGGTGATGGCGATCTTCCCGATGTTCTCGCCCGATCCGTGGAGCGAGTACCCCTTCCGCGCCCAGCACACCCAGGTCGCCGAGGCCGGCCGGCGGAACGGATTCTTGGTCCTCGATCTCCTGGCGCGTTTCGAACGCGAGGACCCGCTCGGCCTCTTGATCGAGAAGGGCGACATGCACCCCAACGCGACAGGCCATCGGATCGCCGGGTTGGAGATCCAGCGCTTCCTCACGGAACACTGGGCGCAGCTCTCGGCCGCGAAGTGAGGCACGGGGGCGGCGGCGGGCCGGCACGAATCCCAGGCAGGTTTTAGAAAAACCTCTAGATTCCTGTCGCGCGCCCGAGGCTTTGGTGGGCTGGGTGGGGGAGTCGCCCGTCCGGTTCCGGACGATCCGAGCTCCCAGTCACACC
>JANMRV010000788.1:0-12556 GCA_031388685.1 Planctomycetota bacterium | reverse complement strand
CGCGCCAACCGCGACCTCCTCCACGCTTACAGCTGCGGCACGCAGCGACTGAATTTGAAACCTCTTCATGGCGTCGTACATCCTCTGCGGCTACCACGACGCCCTCCCGCCCCCATAGCCCCTGGGTGCGCCCGGCAGCCTCAACTCGATGTCAGGGACATGCCAAACTTTCCGGAATTCGGCTGCCAGACTTTCCGGAACTCACAGCGCTCTTCGCCGGTCGAACTGGTCGCACCCGCAGGCTCTTCCTGGCACACGCGGGCGGGCTGTTGCGCCAAAAGTGTGGACGATCCACAAGCGTTCACTACCTCCTCGGCGGCGCGGCAGAAGCGCCGGCAGTCTTGTGGCGACGTGGCGCGGTCGCAGGCCCAGTCCATCCAGGATCTCGTGGATGCGGACTGTCAAAGCTACGTTGGCAAGGGGGGGATCGCTGCTCCCTTGGTGGGTGTTCACTTTTCTGGGGGAAGATCTCACTCATCCGGCCCGTACAGCCGGCTCTGGTTGCTTGCCGATGAGCTCGGTGCTAGAATCGAATTCGAGTCGAATTCAATCAGGAAGCCACCATGCTTGACGTCAGCCAGGACATCCACTCCCTCACCGAGTTCAAGACGAGGACCCCGGAGTTCCTCACCCAGCTCCGGCAAACAGACCGGGCCGTCCTCCTGACCGTGAATGGGCGCGCGGAGGTCGCGGTCATGAGCGCGGCAACCTTCCAACGCGTGCTCGAAGCCCTCGACACGATCCGCGGCATCAAGGCCGGACTTGAGGACGTCAAGGCTGGTCGCACACGGCCTGCCGAGGAGTTCTTCACTGAGTTCCGAAAGAAGAACGGCCTTCCAGCGCGCGGCGAGTGAGCTTCCGCGTCCGAACCACCCGACGCGCTGAAGCCGACGCCGAGGCGGTGTATTGGTGGATCGCTGAGCGATGAAGGCCAGCCGATCAATGCTCTGCGCTGGCTTGATGGATTGCAGGGCGCGATCGGAACGTTGCGTGAGTTTCCGTTCAGCTGCCCCTTCGCGCCGGAGTCCGTCTACTTCGACCGCGAAGTAAGGCAGATCCTCTTCTACAGTCACCGCGTCCTGTTCGTCGTGGACGGCGAAGAAGTTGCGGTACTGCACGTTCGCCACGCGGCCCGTCCGCCGGCGACGCGCAAAGAACTCGCGGAGGTATTGCGCGAAGACCTAGACCCGAAGCACGGCTGAATCGGAACGTAGTTCCGAGGGGATTCGAGGATGCCCCGCGACCATGACTGGGGCCTCGAGCTTTCCGACGCGTTTCGACCTTGCGCCATTCAGTGCGGAGTGGGCGCATTGAAAGGCGAACGTGCACGCGTTCTTCCTTCAGCCCGGAAGGAAACGCGCGCCTGCGCAAAACTTCAAATGGTGGGCCGCACTGGACTCGAACCAGTAACCTCCACGCTGTGAACATGGCACTCTGCCAATTGAGTTAGCGGCCCCAAAGGGGCGGAGACTGTAGCCGTCGAGCGTGGAACGGGCAAGGGTGACGCGCTGCCGTGGGGTGGCGGCGGCCGGCCGCGTTCGCGAGGGCTGGAGCCGGCCCTGCAGGCCACCTATCCAATGTGGGGACGCACGGAATCAGGCGGAGCCTTCGAATTCCATTGGCATCGGGCGTTCGGTGGCGAAGTGTGCTCGGCTGCTAGCGCCGGTTCGGTGATGCTCATGGATCGGTGAGCAGCATCGGCCCCCTCGACTGCGCGCCGGAAAAACCCGGTGCGCAGTTTTTTCGTGTCAGAGCGGGTCTTTGCCTAGCGGGGTTTTCAGGATCTCGCGCAGCTTCGCCTCGGCTCGTCGCAGCAGCATGCGCAGTGCGTCCTCGGTGCGGCCGCCCATGCGCTGGCCGGCTTCGCGCAAAGAGAGTCCCTGGAAGAAGACCAGCGTGATCGCTTCGCGGTACTCGGGCGAGAGTTCGACCAGCGCCTTGCGCAGGATTCCGAAGCGTTCCTCGCGCTGCACTTGGCGCGTGACCGAAAGGTCGGTCGCCTCCGGCTCCATGCCGCGCGAATCGGGGTTGCGCCGATCGAGCGGCGCGTCGAGCGCTGTCTCCAGCGACGTGTTGCGCTTGCCGGCCGCGTAGAACTCGGCCTTGTCGCGGATCTTGTTCTGCAGGATGTGCACCAGCCAGTGCACCAGCGAGCCCTCGCCGCGGTACTCGTAATTCTTGAAGTCGCGCGTGGCTTCGCGAAAAGTCGTCTGCGCGAGGTCGTCGGGATCTTCTTTTCGACGCAACTTGGGACCGATCCGCCGGCGCGCGATCTCGACCATCTGGCTGTGGTAGCGCGTGAACAACTCGTTCAGCGCGTCGACGTCGCCGGCCTGCGCGCGACGAACGAGGTCAGCCGTGTCCGGCGTCTCGAAGCCGGGCGGCAGCGCGAAGCCTGTCTCGTCCGGCTTGGGGTCTTCGGGCTTGTTGGAATCGTGATTGGACATGGAGGCCGGGACCCAAGGTAGCCCGAGTCCGCGGTCCAAACTACTGCGCCGGGCGGCCGCAGCGCTCCAGAAACTGCGCTTCGTCGAGCAGGGCGACGCCAAGTTCGGCCGCCTTCTTCGCCTTGCTGCCGGCGTCGGCGCCCACGACGAGGAAATCCGTTTTCGCGCTGACCGAGGAGCCCACTTTGGCGCCGGCACCCTCGGCGAGGCGCTTGGCTTCGGCGCGGCCGATCGAGAGCAACGTGCCGGTGAAAACCAGAGTCTTGCCCGCGAGCGGGCCGCTCCCCGCGCCCGGCGCGCGGGTTTCGAGGACTTCGACGCCGCCCGCTTCGAGGCGGGCCAGCATCGCGCGATTCTGGGGCACCAGAAACCAACCGTGGATCGCGCTCGCCATCTCGGGTCCGATGCCACCGACCGTCTGCAGCTCGTCCTGATCGGCCTTGGAGAGCTCGTCCAGGGTCGCGAAGTGCTGGGCCAGGAGCTTCGCGGTCGCCGGACCGACTTCCGGGATCGAAAGCGCAACCAGAAAGCGATCGAAGGGGATGCGACGGCGCTCTTCGATCTGACTGAACAAGTTGGCGACGGTTTTTTCGCCCCAGCGTTCAAGTTCGAGCAGCAGCTCGCGCTTCAAGTGGAAGAGGTCGGCCGGTCCGCTCAAGTGGCCGTGTTCGACGAGTTGCTCGACCATCTTCTCGCCTAGGCGGTCGAGTTCGAAGGCGCCGCGGCCGGCGAGTTGCAAGGTCCGGCCGATGACCTGCGGCCGGCACACGTAGAGATTGGGACAGCGCCAGTACTTGCCCTCCGAGACGAGTTCCGTTTCGCAAGCCGGGCAGGTGACGGACATGCGAAAGCTCTCGCCGAAGCGCCATGTGACGCCCGGCCGGATCGCCGCCTTCGGATCGCCGCTGATTCGAAGCTCATCGGGGATCTCGGACTCCCAGGACTTCGGTGCTTTTCCCGTCGGCGGCTTCGCCACACCGCTGACTTGCGGGATCACATCGCCGGCGCGCTGCAGATTCACGAGCGCGCCGATCGCGAGGCCCAGCTTTTCGACGTGATCGGCGTTGTGCAGCGTGGTGTGGCGCACGGTCACGCCGCCAATTTCGACCGGATCGACGTGGGCGCGAGGCGTGATGCGGCCGTTGGCGCCGACCTGCACTTCGATCGCGCGCAAGAGGCTGGTCGCACCCAACGCCGCGAACTTGTAGGCGAACTGCCAGCGCGTGGAGCGCGAAGTCGTGCCCAGACGACCGCGCAGGTCGAGTCGGTCGAGCTTGGCGACGATGCCGTCGACCTCGAAGGGCAACTTGTCACGCCGCGCAGCCATTTGCGCGTGGTAGGCGAGCACGCCGTCAAGGCCGCGCGTCTTCTGCGCGAAGCCCGCGTCGGCAAAGCCCCACTTCGAAAGCGCCGCCGAGGCTTGGGTGTGCGTCGAGAACTCCTGGCCTTCGGCCCGAGCGAGCGCCCAGGGATGAAATTGAAGCGGATAACGCGCGACCTCCGCCGGATCGTTGCGGCGAATGGCGCCGGCCGTCGCATTGCGCGGGTTGGCCAGGATCGGTTTCTGCTCGCGCTCGCGCGTCAGGTTGAACTTGTCGAAGGCCGCGCGCTCGATCAGCACTTCGCCGCGCACTTCGGCAACGGCCGGGGGCTTTCCGCCGCCGGCGAGGCGCAGCGGCAGGTTGCGAATCGTGCGCAGGTTCGCCGTGACGTCCTCGCCGACGATTCCGTCGCCGCGCGTCAAGCCGCGCACGAACACGCCATCTTCGTAGCGCAGCGAAGCCGACACGCCGTCGAACTTGGGCTCGACCACCCACTCGAGTTCCTCGGTGTCCGTGAGCTTCAGGAAACGCGCGATGCCTTTGACGAACTCGCGCACTTCCTGCTCGTCGAAAAGACTGTCGATCGAGAGCATCGGACTGCCGTGGGCCAGCTGGGCGAAGCCCTGTCCTTCGGGCAGCGGCGCTCCGACACGCTGCGTCGGACTGTCGGGCACCACGAGTTCGGGATGCTCGCTTTCAAGCCGCTTGAGTTCGGAGAAGAGCGCGTCGTACTCCGCATCCGTGATCACCGGCGCGGCTTCGACGTAGTAGAGACGGTCGTGGCGCAGAAGTTCGCGCCTCAACTCGGCCGCGCGACTCGCGGCATCCTTGCGGGGGACCACGTGAATTACCTCAGATCGCGCGGACCGAACGCGTGCGGCAACAGTTCGGACATGCGCGACTGGAAGCGCGGCCCGGATTTGCCTTGGACTACCACGAAAAGGTCCGGCGCGAACTCGCTCAGGAACTGCCGGCAGGCGCCGCAGGGCATCATCGGCGCCTCCAGACTCGACGCGATGGCGATCGACTCGAAGCGCGTGACCCCCGAAGAAATCGCCTTGACCGCCGCGACCCGCTCCGCGCAGATCGTCAGACCGTAACTCGCATTTTCGATGTTGCAGCCCGTGAAGACCTGGCCATCGGTGCTGATCAGCGCCGCCCCCACCCTGACCTTCGAATAGGGGCTGTGCGCGAGCTCCAAGGCAGCGAAGGCGACGCGCAACAGATCCTGGATCGATTCGTTGCTGGGCTGGGGGAAACGTGCTGCGGGGTCGGACATGGCGCCATTTCGTCACGCGGGACGGGCTCCGTCAACGTCCAGCGGATCGTCGTACTCTCGTTCGTCGGTCTTCGAAGCGGCGGCTGGGCGCTCGCGGCCCTCGTCGCGGCCGTTGTCGCGGGCAGACGAGTCGAGATCCTCGAGCGAGGCATAACCCGAGTAGGGCACGCGCAGGCGCGCGATTCGATTGCCGGTCAGCGCATCCTCGCGCTCCTCGGACTCGAAGCTCACGCGCGCGCCGAGGCCGACCAGCTCGTTCGGCTCGATATCGATCTCGCCGCGCACGTCGAGGCCGAGCACGGCCAGCGTACGTTTGACGCGCGGAATGCCGCGTTCGCTCCAGGTGAGCGCGTCCCAGCCCGCCGTGCGCCCTGCATATTCGCCGCGCAGGACCTCCAGCCGGAAACTCCAGCGCACGCTGCCGTCCCGCGCGAGTCCTTCACGCACCTCCGCGATGCGGCAGTCGTACGAGCCTTCGGGAATCGAAATGAACGACTGTGTGTCCTGAACCTGACTGAAGTCGTAATGCATGCTGGGCCTTCGCTGTGGTGCCGATGGAAGTCTGCTGCCCTACTTCGCGGCAGCTCTCCAACTACGACTCACCCAAAAGCCTCAGGCGGCCCGAATTTCTCGAAAAATTGCCGCAGCTCCGCTCAGCGGCAGAATTTGACCTCGAGCGCATCGCTCAGTCCGCTGCCCGTGCCGTCAGCGTGCTGCGGATCGCGGAACCAGAATTGAAAATTGCTCGTCGTGCCGACCATCGACGGTTTGACTTCAATGGAGATCCTCGCACTGCCTGCGAAATCCAACTGCACGGGCGACAGTCGCCGCAGCGGCGGCATCAGCAGCAGCGTCCCCCCACCGAAAGGCAGGCTTGCGCGCGAAGAGCTCGCCAACACGAACCCGATCTGCCCCGGCACCGCGCCGGTGACCGTCAATTCGAAGTCGCCTCCGAACAACGAGGGCACACCGCTCGATCGCAACTTCGGCAGCGTGCCCAGCGAAGTGGTTTTGGCGACTCCGTAAGCCAGCGGCGCCGCGCAAGCGAAATTCCAGGCCAGCGCCGCGTGCGCGTTCGGCGAGCTGTCCTGTCCCCGGCGCATCTCGAGCAGATATTCGCCGGCCGCGAGATCGGTCAGATAGAGGTGCTCCACGTTGTCGAACGCGCTGTCGCTGAGCACGTTGCCGCCGGCGAAATAGGTCCCGACGGGAGTCCCGAGCAAGGTGGCCGGCGCGCCCTGGCCATCGACGGTCCACAGTTCGAGATCGAGATCGGCGAGCGACCACGACGCGTAGTCCTGGGCCACGTTTCGATTCCACGCGGCAACGATCGAAACGAACGGCTTGTTCGCTTCGATCTGAAAGCGCAACCAGCGACTTTGCCCGGGACCGATGTCGATCTTTGACCAACCCGCGGGAAGACAGTCGAGCGCGAGCGCCGCGCTCTGCGCCGCGGACTGTTCGCCGGCGCTGAGGATCCAATGGCTCGCGTCGACGTCGATCTGATCGGCGCCGAAGATCGGATCGAGCGGAGTCGAAGTCGCGCCGCGCAGGATTCCCTTCTGGATCGGCCCGTTGGACCAACCGGACCGGTGCTCCGCGCCGGCCATCAGCACGGCCTTGATCACTTCCGGCAGCGTCGCGTGCGGATTGTTCGCGATGTTCGGATTCGTGCGCGCGGTTTCGACGAGCAACGCTGCCGCGCCGGAAACGAGCGGCGTGGCGAGACTGGTGGCGCCCGCAGGCGCGACGATTTCGGGCTTCATGCGGTCGGGCCCATCGACGCAGAGCGCGGTGTTGCCCGCGTGATGCAACCCATCGCTGCGGCCCACCGCGATCACGTTGAAGGCGTGACTGAAGAGCGCGACATCGAGCGGCCCGCTGCCGTTGTTGACGCCGGCGCAGACGATCAGACCCTGCGCTTCGACGGCCGCATCGAGTTTGCGCAGGAACGCATTGCTGTTCGCGCCCGCGTTGCCGATCCAACTGTGGTTGATGATCTTCTCGCTCGCGACGAGCGGCGCGGTCGCACCGCTTCCGCCCAAGAATCCGGCGCCGAGCCAATGATTGGCTTCATAGGAATCGATCGCGCTGATTCCTGGTGCGACGGCGAGTTGCGGACCGAAGAGATATTGCGCGACAAGGGTCGCGTGTTCGCTGGCGGCGAGCGGTACCAGGTCCGCCTGAGCGAAGGGCACGCCGCTCCTTGGCGTGATCGCCTTGCCGACGAACTCCGGCAGGCCCGCGTTGGGACCGTACGCTTTTCCGACAGGAGCCTCGACCTGCGCGATGATCACACCTGCGCCGGTCGGGAAGTTCCCCGGCCCCAGTCGCGCGGCAAGCCGATGGAAGCCGGTCGTGGCCTGCGTCGATTGCGCTTCGGCTTCGCCGGCGAAAGATGCGGCGAACGACAGCAGCGCCAGCGCGCGCAACGCGCATGAATCGGCGAGCGATCTTTGAAGCTGTGCCACGGGGAGCTCGTGAACGAGCGAAGTCCGCGGCGGAGTCGCCTCCAGCGCGGACCCCGTCGATTGTGCGCCCTGGAACGCAAGCCCGGTAGTGGCCCTTCTGCAAGGCGTGTGCAAACACGGCCCGCGCGCCAGGGAGCAACCTGGATCGGAGTGCTCGATTCAACGCCGCCAGGTCGGCTTTTCCGGATTCCCTGCCACCGCTTGCAAGCTCGATCGGTCGTGGATTCCGGATGGCTCTTTGGACCGATCCGCGCGCGAGGCTGCGCCGCCAGCCCGAGCGCGGGGTGATCTATTCCGTGCTGCTGGCGCACCTAGGCCTGAAACAAGCTCTTGCGGCGCGTTGATCTGCCAATAAGAACTCGAAATGCCCTGGTTTTCTGCGTAGAACAAGGTTGTCGAAGCCAAAGTTCCCGCATCCACCGAGGTCATTTCGAGTGAAGCCCCAAGATAGAGATCGGCTGTCCGAACGCAAGTCCCGAATCGAGGCGCGTCTGGATCCTGAGTGGCAGGAAGAGATGGAGCGGCCGATGCTGTCGGGCGCGAATACGCGCTACGAGGTTTCGGCCCGAATTCAGGCCATTCCGTGCGGTGGCATCGGCCTGGTGCACCAGTTCGTCGGCACTCTGGGGCTTGCCGACGCGATCGACCGCAACCTTCACGTTTTCAAGCGCCACTTTCCTTACCACGAGTCGGATCACGTCCTGAATCTCGCCTACAACGTGATGGCGGGCGGGACGTGCATCGAAGACCTGGAACTCTTGCGCACGAACGAGGGCTACCTCGTCGTGCTGAACGCGCGACGGATACCCGACCCGACGACGGCGGGTGATTTTTTGCGGCGGTTGACTGAGCCAGATATCTTCGGGCTGATGACGGCGATGCACGAGACGCAGCGTCGGGTGTGGAAGCGGCTTTCCACGGACGAGCGCAAACTGGCCTTGATCGATGTCGACGGAACGATCGCGCCGACGACGGGTGAATGCAAGGAGGGCATGGATCTCTCGTACAAAGGCGAGTGGGGTTATGCGCCGCTGATCGTGAGCTTGGCGAATACGCGCGAGGTGCTGTTCGCCGTCAACCGTCCGGGCAACGCTGTGTCGCACTCCGGAGCGCAACCCTACATGAACAAGGCGATCGAGCTGGTGCGTGCTGGAGGCTTCAAGCGCGTGCGTCTGCGCGGCGACACGGACTTCTCGCTGACCGCGCACTTCGATGCATGGGATCGTGATGGTGTGGAGTTCGTGTTCGGCATCGACGCGCATCCAAGCTTCGTGGCGAAGGCCGAAGCACTTCCCGAGAGCGCTTTTCTGGCATTTTCTCGCGGTCCCAGGCGCAAGCTGGCGAGCGAACCGCGCGAGCGGCCCGACAACGTGAAGGAGAAGATCGTCGAGGAGCGCGGCTATCGCAACGTGGTGCTCGAAGCGGAGCACGTGGCGGAGATCGACTACTGGCCAACCAAGGCCCAACGCGGCTACCGCATGATCGTGCTGCGCAAGTCGCTGGCCGTGAAGCAAGGTCAGTTGCGTTTGTGCGACGAGACGCGCTACTTCTTCTACGTGACCAACGCGTCGCCGAGTGTGTTGTCGGCTGAAGAGGTGATCAAGCAAGCCAACGCGCGCTGCGATCAGGAGAACGTGATCGAGCAGCTCAAGAACGGCGTGCGTGCGATGCGGATGCCGTCCAACAGCCTGCTGTCGAACTGGGCGTACTTGGTGTGCACGAGCCTGGCGTGGAACCTGAAGGCCTGGATGTCGGTGTGCCTGCCGCGCACGAAGGCGAGTCTGGAGCTTCGGCGCATGGAGTTTCGTCGCTTCCTAAACGTGCTGATGCTGATTCCCTGTCAGGTCGTGAAGACTGCGAGACGGGTGTGGCTGCGTGTGTTGACGTACAGCCCGTGGGTGCGCGTGCTGATCGAGGGCATGGAGTGGGCGCGGCGCCGAAAGTTCGCCTGAGCAGCCGTGTTTGCGGGCGCTATATCAGGCTTGACAAATGGAGTCTGCCTACAGAGCGCGGTCGTACCTGTCTCAAGGCAATTCACACGCCGTCGCAGCGACAGAATCGTGCTCCGAAGCCCCGAAGTGCCGTCATCGCGCTCGCGGATCAGAAATTCCGGTCGTCGAACGGACTCAACCGTGCTCAGCGGCGCGCAGCAACTCGGCTACGACGGGGTTACGCTTGTTTTAGGCCTAGAGACCTTCGTGGCCCGCTCGCGCGAGCACGGCCGCGGCCTGCCGCGCTTTGTCGAGCGCGAGCTCTATCGCTACTTGCAGTGCGGCATCCTGGCCTTCGGTTTCGCGCGCGTGCACTGCTCGGGCTGCGGGCGTGACGACCTAGTCGCGGGGTCCCCTTCGCAACAGCACATTAAGTGCTGTTGCGATTCGTCGCTTCGCGACGAACCGGGGCTTACCTCCTGCAAAGGTCGCGGCTTCTGCCCGTCGTGCGGAGGCAGCCGCATGTCCAATGATGCCGCACACCTCGTCGATGAAGTGCTCCCCGACGTGCCCGTGCGCCAGTGGGTGCTTTCCTTCCCGTATCGCATTCGCTACCTGCTCGCTTACGACCCAAAACTCCTTTGCGCGGTGCGGCGCATCCTCGTGCGCAGCGTGCAGGGCTTTCTCGAGCGCCAGGCACGCGAGCAGGGGCACGCTGGCGCGCGTGATTGCCACGCGAGCAAAAGCCCGCCTCTCGAGCCCTGTCGGATGGCACTTCGCGGCACGCCGAGAACGCCTCGACCCACGGGCCTGGCGCGCGTGCGCATCGTCGGCGAGGCGCCGATGTTGCGTTTGTATCGCAAGGTCTTCGCCCAACCCGTCTTCGAGGTCCCGGTAGCGCCCAACGAGGAAAAGAAATTGCGCGCGAAAATCATCCAGGCCGTCCTGATGCGCACGCCGGACATCCTCAACGTCCCCCCGGCCGTGCCGCTCGGACATATCGTCGATCTCTCGTTGTTTAATCTCTCCCCCCGCGCGACAGTCGATGCAGGAGGCCTACGCCATATTGGAGATCGAAACGCGCGCGCGCTGCGCGCTGGACTTGCATGTGCGCATGCCGCTCAACGGTCCGAGCGGAGCCAATGGGCCGAGCGACACGGATCACTCGCTGAACCAGCCCTTGGGAGCAGAACGCGATCCAGCTGGGACTCGCTAGGGTCTCGAGATTCTTATCGTCGAGATCACGCCAGCTTCGACCAAGACGGTCCGCTCCTGCGCGGAACTTGGCCGATTCGCAGACTTCTGGCCGGGAACGACAAGGGTGTACGTGCCAGCATCGACCGGGCCGATGAGTCGATCCGGGGGCCGGCTCACGAGAAATCGCGCGTCGCGATAGCGTGGCTTTCCGTTTTCGCTCAGCTCCGGCAGGCCGGATGAGAGCATCACTTCCACCGCTTCCGTCGATTCTGCTCCGGACCGGTCGATGATCTCCAACTTCACGAGCCCGGTTTTGGAGAAGTCAACATCAAGGGAAGCTGTCAATTCGCCTACCGAGGCTGATTCATCAAAGGTGTGCACGAAGAGTTTGTCGCGTGAATAGACACGCGAGCAATGTGATGCGAGGGGGAGGTCCGTAACCAGCGCCGACTCGTCAGTCGAAAGGTTGAACAAGAACGTGTCTCGGCGCTCGCCGCCGACATTTAGATCCAAGTTCATCAGGAGCGGCTTGGTGGACAGCGAGGACCTCATGCTTTCCGAAAGCCCGACAGGACGCAGTCTCACTGCTCCCCAGCCTTGACAAGTCTTGTCTAGGCGGAAGATGGCATGCTCGAGTCCAAGGTCCAGTCGCGAGGAAAAGAAATCTGCATCCAAATCGCGATAGCAAGGCACATGGATGGAGATGTAATGAGGTCCGGCCCTGGGGGGATTTTCGTCAGACCCAAACAACCGAACGAAGGCTTTCGGGCCGAGGTCGAGGATGTCCACAGGTACGCCTGCAAGTGCCGCAGCCGCTGGAAAGGCGAGCAATGGCCGGAACGATTGATCGCCCGTCGAAGTCTCGTATCGAATCGACTCGCGGTGAGCTTCAGGGAAATCGAAGGCCTCGGTGTCGGACGTGCGGAGCTGTATCATTGTCCCATATGCATGAACAACTTCCACCGTCGTACCGGGGGAATTGACCTCCAGATTGGCGAGCACCCTCGGAGTGCAAACTCCCGGGGCGCCCGCAATCAGCGAGTACCACCGCGAAGGGTCCAGCCCAGTCAGGGTAAAGCGTCCCGCGGGGTCTGACTGCGTGCGGGCAAATCGTGCGGTACATGGAGCCAGTAGAGCATCGGCCGGACTGGGTGGAGGGCTTCTTGAGTCGAACACGACGACTTGGACGCCGGGCACTGGCAGCCCGTCTCTGCGCCACACGACGATCCCAGAAAGGTGCCCTAGCGGATGCAGCTTGACTGTCAGCGGGCCGATTCCAGGCTGCACCTTTTCCTCACACCCTCCGTATCCGGCTGCGGTCACTTCAATGCTCAGGCCTGTCGAAGTCGGGGGAATATTGAGCTCACAAGTCCCCTCCCCATCCGTGTGGAAGGCAGCATGTGAGCTCGATTGCGAACTCAACTCACTCGGAGTGCCGAGCAGCACCCGTGCATCGATTATCGGGTTGCCCGAATCAGCGTCTATGACAAGGACCTTGCAACTCATGGCCTGATCCGTCGCCGCTGGCAATCGCCCCGGGGATGCGTCATGAGGCCCATCCTCGAGCGGCACCGAAGCCGGGTGGGGCGGCTCCGGCGGCTCACTTCGGGAGTCAGCATCCGGAGCCCGGGACTCGGCCCAGCCGAGCCAAAGGCAGAGGAGGATTCCAGCCACGGTGGCCGCGAGGATGACGCGCGGATGCTTCATTTCCTGCTTCCCGTCCTTGTGGTTTCCATGGCACGGCCCTGATTTGGCTTGGTGGCCGCGAGCAATCTACCGCGGCAAAACACCCTGCCCAGTTTCGCGACCCTCGCGCCCTAACGCCCCCATACAAACTGCGCAGACGAGCATTGAATCGTCAGGACGGACGACGCCGTCCCTCAATTCACGCACTCAGCATAAACTTCGT
>JANMRV010000779.1:0-7189 GCA_031388685.1 Planctomycetota bacterium | reverse complement strand
CCGCTTTCGATGGTCTCGTTCACTTCGCGCAGCGCGTGCAGGTCGTGACCGCCGATGCGATACACGCGTCCGACGCCTTCGAGCCGGATCATGGCGTCGGCTTCGGTGCGTTCGCGTCGACGGCGGCGACTCCGGCTTTCACCTCGGCGCGCTCCAGGGAGACGACGACTCGTTCGCCCGCCGCGAGGCCGGCGCGAACTTCGGTGAAATCCCAATTGCGCACGCCCGCTTCGATGCGCTTCTCGACCAGCAGGCTGGCTTCGAGCACGAGCACTCGGCCGCCTTCCTGCACCGCGCTGGTCGGCACCCGCAGCACGTTGTCCTGCACCGCGAGCACGACTTCGACGTCGGCTGATGTGCCCGGCAACAACTGCGCGGCGAAGATCGCGTCGTCGATCTCGACTTCGATCTCGACCGTGCGATTCTGGGATTCGATGTCCTGAACGTAGGGAGCGACGCGCAGCACGCGGCCGGACAGGAGCTTGCCAGGATAGGGGTCGAGCGTGATCTTCGCGCGCTGGCCGATCTGGATGCGAGCCGAATCGACCTCGTCCATGGGCGCGCTGATGTACAGCGAGGTCGTGTCGATCAAATCGATGAGCGTCGGCATCTGGATCAGAGGCGGCGCCGGCGTGACCCACTCGCCGACCTCGAGATCGAGTTCGGCGATCACGCCGCAAAAGGGCGCGCGCAGCTGCGTTTTCTCGAGCGCTGCACGCGCCACGTCGGCGGCGGCATTCGCCCGCGCGATCTCGGTCTCGGTGGTCCTGCAATCGCCCAGCGCGAGGTCGTAAACGCTCTGCAGCCGATCGATCGAGTCCGACGAAACGACGTTCGCATCGATCAACTCGCGGTAGTGCTCGAGTTCGCGCTTGGCGCGATTGGCCGCGATGCAGGTCTTGTCGTGCAAGGCAATCGTGGCGTCCACGCCGCGCTCGGCCAGGGCGAGTTCGGCGCGCGCCGACCGGTCATCGAGCCGCACGATCGGGGCGCCCATTTCGACGCGATCGCCCTTGCGACAGGCGACCTCCACGACGCGGCCGCCCAGCTCCGGCGCAAGACTCGCGCGGCGCCGCGCCTTGACCGTGCCGGCCTTCGTGTTGGACACCGACGACTCGACCGTACCTCGTTCCACGGCCACGACGCGCACGCTCAGCGGATCGGCCTGCCACGAGCGTCGCAGGAAGAACGCGGCAAGCGCCGCGAGGATCAGTAGGAGCAGGACGCGAGTGAGACGTTTCGACATGAACTTCGACGCAGCATTTTCCGCTTCAGCCGCCGACGCAGTCTACGCAGTTCGCGCAGGGAAGCCGACCGGCATCGAGGACGCCGGTTCGAAATGCTGCAGAGTCCGTCCGCCCGCGAGAAGTCGGGCGCTCGGGCTCAGTCGCGGCCTGCCTTCTCGCTCTTGCCGGCCGAGCCTCGCCTTTGCGAGCCGGCGGCGACGCTCCGCGACTTGACCTTGCCATTCGTTGCCGCGCGAACGCTGCTCGCGGGACGGGCGGAAGCGACTTTCTCTTCGGCCGGCGCGGAGTCGTCCGCGATGCAACGCACGATGTCCAGCGTGCTGATGATCCCGGCCAGTTTCCTGTTCTTGATGACCGGAACGCGATGGATGTGCTCCTTGACCATGAGCCGGCAGATCGTGCGCAGGCCGCAGTCCGGACCGACCGAAACGATCCCGCTGCTCATCCAGTCGCTGACCGTCGCGCGCCCGGTGGTCTGGGGGCTGAAATCATTCAACGAGAGGATGACCTCATCGAACGATTGCGGTTCCTCTTCGCCCTCGTCCATGCCGATCAACTCATAGTCGCCGCCCTCGGTCTGGATCACGTCGTTTCGCATGTGCTCGGCTTTGGCGATGTCCATGGCCGTGAGCATGCCGACGATCATGCCGTCCCCATCGATGACCGGCGCGCCGCTGATGTGCAGGTCTTCGAACGTCTCGATCGCCGACTGGATGGGGGTCGAAGGTGTCAGCGTGACAACCTTGGTTTGCATGATGTCACTTGCCTTGACGGTATTGATATTGACCACGGAACACCTCGATCTGATCCAGACGGTTGGGGGAAAAATGTGACGCGAATCGTCCTGCAGTGGCATTGAAGCGCTTCGCGGCCCCCGTGTGGCGTGGTCAAAGGGCGAAGCAGTGCGCGGCCCTGTGCGTAGTCCGCCCGGCGATTGCGGCGAGGCCCGCCAATCGAGGTCAGTCCGCTCCACGGAAGGCACGCTGCAATGCGGCTTCCAGTTGATCGTCGTCGAACGGCTTTTCGAGACTTGGCGTGCCGGCGGGAATGCGTCCCTGTTGCACGAGCAATTCGGTCGGGTAAGCAGACATGAACACGACCCGCAGACCAGGATGTGTGCTCTGCATGGCGGCCGCGAGTTCGCTCCCACTTCCGCCGGGCAGGACCATGTCGGTCAAGAGCAGATCGATGGCGCCGGGATGCTCGGCGGCGACGCAACGCGCGTCGTCGAAGTCTTTCGCCATCAGGACACTGAAGCGCTCTGGGGCCAGCATGTGTTTCAGCGCGGCGCGAATCAGTGGCTCGTCCTCGACGACCAGGATCGTTCGACGTGCGGAAGGCCCAGCTACGACGTCCCTGGCGGGGTGCGGGCGTGAGGCTTGGGCGAGCGGTTGTTCGCGCTCTTCCCGCCGCGGCATCAGGATCCTGAAGCGGGTTCCACGCCCGACCTCGCTCTCGAAATCGAGGCCTCCTGCGAGCTGATCGACGATTCCATAGACGCTGTAGAGTCCGAGTCCCGTGCCTTCGCCGACCGGCTTGGTGGTGAAGAACGGTTCGAACACGCGCTCCTGAATTTCGGAGGGAATGCCGCAGCCTGAGTCCTCGACTTCGAGCGCGATGTAGCGGCCGGCGCGCAGCAGACCTGAACGTGTCTGGCGCTCGGCTTCGAGTTCGAGTTCCTGCGTGGCGATGCGCAGGCGCCCACCCTGCTTCATGGCGTCTCGCGCATTGACCGCCAGATTCATCAGGATCTGCTCGAGGCTGCTCGGATCGCCGAGGATCGGCCCGCCCGACGCGCACAGCTCGAGCTCGAGCCGGATGTCTTCGCCAAGCAGTTTTCGCAACATGCTCACGACGCGTTTCACGATGTCGTTGAGTTGCAGCGGCGCCGGCGCTTTCGGCTGCTGCCGGCCGAAACTCAGCAATTGGCGCGTCAAGCCTGCGCCGCGTTCAGCGGCATCCTTGGCCTCGGCCAGCGGCACGCCGGCGGGATGTTTCGCCGGAAGCAGCGCCCGTGCGGCGTTGCAGCAGCCGATCACGCCCATCAGAAGATTGTTGAAATCGTGTGCGATGCCGCTCGCCAGCCGGCCGATGCCTTCCATCTTCTGCGCCTGACGGAATTGCGCTTCGAGCCGATTGCGCTCGCTCAGATCGCGCAGGATGCCGGTGAACTTGCGCGAGTGGTCCGCGATGACGTCGCTCACGCTCAGGCTGACGGGAAACGTGCTGCCGTCCTTGCGCAGGGCCATGGCCTCGCGACCGATGCCGATGACGTGCGGCACGCCGGTCATCAGATAGCGCTCCAGGTACTTGCCATGCGCCTCGGCCTCGGGCTTGGGAATCAGGATGCTGACGCTGCGGCCGATCGCCTCGCTCGCTCTCCAGCCGAACATGCGTTCCGCGGCGACATTGAACGACTCGATGTTGCCCTTCAGGTCGATCGTGATGATCGCCTCTGCCGCGGCGTCGAGGATCGCGCGCAGCTGCCCTTCGCTGCGCACAAGTTGTTCCTCGGTTTCTATGCGCTTTTCGATCTCTTTGCGCAATCCCTCTTCGCTGCTCCGCAGGTCCACCGTTCGCCGCGCGACGCGATGCTCGAGTTCGTCGGCCAGGCGGCGCAATTCTGCTTCGGCCTGCTTCAGAGCGCTGATGTTGTTGAGCGCGATGTAAAAAGACAGGCTGCCGTCCGTTTCGTGGACGACGCGCGATTCCACCCAGGCCCAGAAACTGGCGCCGCCCTTGCGCTTCAGCCGCAGATCGAAAGCTTGCGGCGTGCCCGTGTCGAGCAGTTGCTTGCGACGCCTGAAGAAAACGTCCTGATCCTCGAGCACGATGTAGCTCGAAAGCGACTGCTTGATCAGCACGCCCCTCGCCTCGCCCAGGAGTTGCGCCGTGGCGAGGTTGGCCTCTTGGATGAGGCCCTTCTCGTTGAGCGTGCAGTAACCCACCGGCGCCAAGTCGTAAAGATTGGCCCAACGCGCCCGCGAGGTCTCGAATTCCGCCTGAGTTCGGCGCAGTTCGTCGTTCTGCAGCTTGAGCTCCTCTTCGTGCGTCTCGAGTTCGCGCAGCAAGTGCCGGGCTTCCTGCTCTGAAAGCGGCTTGCGCGGCTGACCGGCGAGTCTCGCGGCGAGATCCTTCAGATGTTCCCGCGACTCGCCGGGAGGTCTTGAATCGCTATCGGCGTCCTGCATGGCCTGCGACTGATGCGTGTGAAGGTTCGTACACGATGGAAGCACGGCCCCATCCACGCGCCGCAAGCGAGCAGAGGAGGGCTGCCGTTCAAGGCAATATTAGGCGCCCTCCCGATTCGCCGCCCCCGCCAAAGTGCGCATGCTCCGGGGCACAAGTCCGTAGGCGCGCACCGCGACACGATTGCACTTTTGGCGGGCACGAGCGCTACCAATCGTGCAGGTCCTCGACTCGCCGGCCTGATCGCGGCGATCGCCATCCGTGATCTGGACGACGAGTGAGCTCGCCGGCCGAGATCGCACCTACGCACTGTTCCCGTTCACGCTTCGCACCCTCACACAGCGTGCACGCAACCTTGCTGTGCAAAACTACTTCTGGCCTGCGTCTCGCTCATTCTTCGGCCACCGGGGCGCGGCACGAAGCGAGCGCTTCGGGCGCATCGGGCGCAGGCATGCGACTTGCAGAGTCGGCAGCAGGTTCATGCTCGTCCTCATTTCCAGATCAGGAGATCCAACGATGTCCAAGTTCACTTTCTCGATCTTCACGGCGGCCTGCGCGATGGTCGCGGGTGTCGCCCAGGCCGAGCCGCAGGGAGACTCGTGGCGCTACTACCGGCCCGGAAACACTGGAGTTCAAGGCGATTACAACGAGGCCGTCTGGCTCGATGCGGCCGGCGATCCGTACATCGGCGGCTACGATCCATCGTTCGAAGAGGGCGGCTTCGCGAAGTTCGTCCAGGCGGAGAACCGCTGGATCAACTACTCGAACATCGACTACCCGATCATCGGACACCCTGACACGACCGGCACGACGCGCGTCAGCGACATCGTCGCCGACAGCTCGGGGAAATTGTGGATGTCGACCTGGCGCGGCGCCTTGCGCTTCGATCCCGCAGTGGGGGTTCCGTCGCTCGTGAACTTCGCGTCGGCGAGCACTGCGCTGGCCAATGGCGGTTGTCGCGACCTCGACATCGCACCCGACGGCACGGTCTGGTTTGCGTTGCTCGGATTCGGCGGCAGTCAAGGCGGACTGATGCGCTACACGCCCACGACGAACGTGTGGAAGCTGTGGACCGGCGGCGCGACTCCGGTTGGGGGGAACAACTGGCCCGCACTCGTGTGGAGCGTGAATGCCGTTTCCGTGCAGCCCAAACCCGCGGGCGGCTACATCGTCTGGTGCGACAGCGAGAACTCGGCCGCGATCGTCTCCTTCGACAGCACGACGCAACAGTTCACCAACGAGGACTTCTCCTACACGCTGGGCAGCATGCTCGAGATGCCGGGCAAGGACTGTGTCGACGACGCGGGCAATCTGTGGATGCGGCGTTTCGCCGGTTTCGTCGGCGCCTCGGCGACCTTCAACCTCGACTATCGCCGGCCCGATGGAACCTGGATCAGCCCTGCGCAACTTGCGTTGCCGGCGATCTCACCGCCGATCTGGGCCTTCCGCGCCTTCGGAGCGAACCAGGCGCTGCTCGTCGACGGCAACAGTCGTGTGTCGCGCTTCAACGGCGCGAACTGGATCGACTATGGCATCTGGCGCCAGGGCGCCTACACCTCCGACGTCAACATCGATGGGGCCGGACGCGTGTGGGCCTGCGGAGTCGGTGGCGCGGCGCGGCGCGATCCCGCGAGCGGACTCTGGCAGCGCTACCGCGTCAGCAACACGAGTCAGTTCGATTCGTTCAACAACGACTTGAGCATCACTCCCGGCGGCGAGCTCTACGCCTGCGCCAACGCGGGGCCTGGAGTCGGCGGCATGCTGCGCTTCGACGGCCTGCGCTGGACCGGCTTCAACAACGAGCAATACGGGCTTGGTCAACCGTGGCCGTTCCCAAACGACAGCAGCAATGCCGTCTATGTGCGACCGTCGAACGGGCACGTGGCGGTCAATCCCTACTTCAGCGGCGTGCGCGAGTGGACCGGTTCGCAGTTCTTGACGCTCTCCCTCGGCACAAAGATCGTCGGATTCTGCGAGGATTCCGCGGCAAGGCTGTGGGCTCTTGGCGACTACTTCGATCTGAAATTCCACGACGGTGCGGCGTGGACGAACGTCGGCATCACGGGTTCGGGGCAGAAGATCGTCCGGGATCCTGAGCGGCCCGCCACGATCTGGGCCGCCACCGGGCATGAAGTCCTGCGCACCGACGGCATCTATCGCTTCGCGCGTGGAATCCAGGACTTTCCTGAGTTGACCACGCAGAGCGACACGTTCTCCGGCCTCGCTGCAGCGCCGGGCGGCATCGTCTGGATCGGAGCGAGCGTGCAGTTCGGCGCCGGAGGAACTGGAGGTGCGCTGATCCGCATCGACGCCAATACGGGCAATTATCAAATGCTGCGCTACGACCAGGGCTGGCCGCTGCCCGGCAAGTACGTGCAGCCGCTCGCCGTCACGCCCGACGGACGCATCTGGATGCAGTACGACACGGACTTCCTGACGGCGCAGCGCGGACTGTGCTGGTACGACGGGACGAACGTGGGCGTCTATCCCGCGCCGCCCAACGGCGAGCCCCAATGGGGTGGTCTGCCCCACGCGCAGATCGCGGATCTGGAAGTTCGTCTGACGCCGGGCGGATATGAATTGTGGATGAGCTGCATGAGCCGCGGCCTCGCTGTGCTGACGATCCAGGAACTACCTCCGGGCACGCCCGTTTGTTCGGGCGACGGATCCGGCGCGGCTTGTCCGTGCGGCAATTCCTCGGCTCCCGGCTCGCACTCGGGTTGCAGGAACTCGACGGGCCTCGGCGCGACGTT
>JANMRV010000774.1:0-1571 GCA_031388685.1 Planctomycetota bacterium | reverse complement strand
TTGCCCTTGCAGGCTTCCTCGGCCTGGATGGCGGACACACCTCCGAGCCACATCAGGTCAAGCTTGTTGGTCCTGAGCGCCACGAACGCCTCGGCGGCATCGCTGACCGGAACGAATTCGACCGGACGGCCGAGGTCCTTGGCCAGCCATTTGGTCAGCGTCTCGTACTGCTTGGCAAGTTTCTCCTTGTCGCCGTCGGGGAGGCTCGAAATCCGAACCGGCGAATCCTTCGGGCGCCTCGCGTCCGGATCCTCAGGCGCTGGAGTCGGCGCGGGGGTTGGCGCGGGAGTCGGGACGGGCTTCGGCGGATCCTGGGGAGGAGTCGGTGTCTGGAACGCCGTCAGCCCAAGCAGTGTGCAGGTGGAGAAAAACAACGCGCCGATGAGAATGCGGTTCATGCTTCAAAGTCCGTGACGGGCTCAAATGTGTGGACGAGTCAGATTTCGATGGCCGTCAGCGGTGACGAGCACGTCGTCCTCGACGCGGACTCCGCCGAAAGCCGACAGTCGATCGATCATAGGCCAACCGAAATGTTCGGCGAGGGGCCCCTGCCTGTGGGCTCGCAGCAGCATCTCGATAAAATATACACCCGGCTCAATGGTGAAAACTTGGTGCTCTTCCACACGCCGCGTAGTGCGAAGGAATGGGTAGGCGGCGGGCGGTGGAACGGTTCCGCCCTCGGGGGCCTTCTGGCGGCCGCCGACGTCATGGACCTGGATGCCGAGGAAGTGTCCGAGTCCGTGGGGGAAGAACGGCCGCGTGAGCCCGAGTTCGACGGCTTCGCGTCCGCCCTTTTTCAGGATGCCAAGGCCGTGCAGCAGATCGGCGATCTCGTCGTGGGCAGCGACGTGCAATTCCAGGTAGTCGATGCCCGGCCGCACGCGATTGCACAGACGTTGCTGCAATTGATCGACGCCCTTGACCAGTTCGCGGAAGGTCGGGTCACAGCCCTTGCGCGTCCATGTTCGTGTGATGTCCGAGCCATAACCCAGATACTCGGCGCCGCAGTCGATCAGCAACACGCGACCTTCTGTCTGCGTGCGCTTGCCCGTGTAGTGCAGCGTCGCGCCCTTCTGATCGAGCGCAATGATCGTGTGGTAGGGCAACTGCTCTTCGGTGCAACCAACCGCCGCCAGGTACTCGTTGTGGATCGCAAGTTCGCTGGCGCCACTCTCGAATGCCGCGAGCGCGGCGCGGTGGCCGTGTGCGCCGAGCGACTCGGCGACTTCGAGGCAGGCGACTTCGTAGTGCGTCTTGTAGGCGCGCTCCCAATCCAAGCGCGCGACGAGCGACACGGGATTGATGTCTTTCTCGGCGATTCCGCTCGCGCGCGCGAGCTGTGGTTCATCGCCGATGTAGGCGGTCTTGCCTTTCAGCGTGAGCGCCTTCCAGGCTTTCGACGCGTCGTTGACCTCCGCGATGTCGAAGTGCGAGCGCCAGAAGACATCGCCGAGCGGCAGTTGCTCGTACCAGTAGTCCTCCGGCGCAAATCGGACCAACTTGACAGGTTCGCCAAGTTGCACATGCAGCAGATGGCGCGGCCCGTCGAGCGGCAACCAATGCGCGAAATG
>JANMRV010000760.1:0-23304 GCA_031388685.1 Planctomycetota bacterium | reverse complement strand
CGCACCCGCGCTCGCGAACGCGCCATGACTGCCGGACTCGCCGCAATCGCCGGACGCGCGCGCGACGAAGGTCTCGACATCGGCTTCGTCAGCATGGGCTTTGCGCCCGACATCGGCGGAATCGAAACGCACCTCGCCCTGTTGGCGCGCGAATTTTTGGCCCGCGGCCATCGCGTGCACGTGCTGTGCATCGACTCGAAAAGCGATCAAGCCGCGTACAGCTCGCGCGACGAGATCTACATGGGCGTGCGCGTGCGGCGCGTCGCCTATCGCTATCAGGACCATCGCGCGCTCGCCGATCTCGCCGTGCGGCGCGCGGCCGACGACGCAGTCATGGCCTGGCTGGCCGAAGAACCTTGCGACGTCGTGCACGTGCACCACGCGAGCCCTTTCGGCGCGGGTCTGCTCGAGGCGATCCACGAGATGGGCCGGCCGCTTTGCTTGACGCTGCACGACTACTGGTTCTTGTGCCCGCGCGGTCAGATGCTGCGCAACGACGGAGTCGTCTGCGAGGAAGTCGTGGCGAGTGCCTGCGGCCCATGTCTGTCGGCGACCTGGCCTCACTTGATGCCGTCGCAGGCCGGGGAGCAGCGCGGCCCGCGTGGCGAGGCGATCGCAAACGACTCCGACGCAGCGCGCGCGCGCACGATGCATTCGCTCGAGATGCTCGCGCTGCCCGCGCGCCTTTTCGCTCCTTCCAAGGCCGCGCGAGACGTGTACGAACGCGCGGGTATCCCGGCGGGACGCATCGAAGTGCTGCCCAACGGCGTCGACACGCACGAGCTTTTCGAACGCGTCGCAGCCGCGCGCCGTAGCGCTTTGCGCGACGACGGCAAGTTGCGCGTCGGCATCCTGGGCAGCGCGCAACCGTCGAAGGGCGTGCTCGAATTCGCGCGCGCGGCGCTGGCGCTTTCCGAGGACCGGCTGGTAATCGAAATTCATGGCGCGCTGGGGCCCTACCATGGCGATCCGAGTTACGCCGAGAGTCTGCGTCGGCTTGCCGTGGCCGATGCTCGTCTCGAGTTGCACGGCGAATACTTGCACGCCGATCTTGCGCCCATCCTCGCGCGACTCGATCTGGTGTGTGTGCCGTCGCTTTGGAACGAGGTCTTCGGTCTTTCCGCTCGCGAGGCGCGCGCGGCGGGCCTGGTCGTGTTCGCGTCCGATCGCGGCGGACTCGCCGATCTCTGCGGCGATCCCGCTGTTCGGCTGCTGCCCGCCGGCGATCCTGTCGCGTGGCAGAGCGCATTGGCCGAGTTCTTGCGTTTGCCCGCTGCACAGCGCGCGCCAACGGCAGCGGCGAATCTGCGCGGCGTGCACGCGCTGGCTCTCGAGCTCGAGCGCCACTACGTCGAACTCGTGCGCACGCAACTTGGCCGCGAACCCGTGCTGTGTTTCGAACTGGACAGCGATCGCGCCAGGGCGCGCGCAGCGACTGTCGAGAACCCAAAGCCGTCTCGTCCGCGCTGGTGGCAACGATTCTTCTAGCCGCCGGCGGCGCGTTCCCAGGCTGCGAGCAACTTTCCGGCGAGCTGATTCCAGGTGTAGCGCTCCAGCGCGAGTTCACGTCCGCGCCGCGCGCGCTGCGCCGCCGCCGCCGGATCGCGCAGGACTTCAAGCGTGCGCGCCGCGAAGTCCTCGGCGCTGTCCGCAAGCCACAGATGCTCCGGATCGCGGAAGACCAATCCATCGGCGCCGATGCGCGTGCTGACGACCGGCGTGTTCGCGCCCATGGCTTCCACGATCTTCAGCCGCGTGCCGCCGCCGATGCGCAGCGGAACGACCAGCGCGCTGGCGCGCGCGATCGCCGGCCGCACGTTTTCGACGCGGCCCTGCAGGTTCACTCGCGGCCCTGCGAGAGCGCGCACTGCATCGGTCGAGCCGGATCCGACGACGTTCAGGAACACGTTCGGCCGCCTGGCCACGATCGCGGGCAGGACCTCGCGCACGAACCATTCGAGGCCTTCGATGTTGGGCGCGTAGTCCAGGCTGCCGAGGAACAGCAGTTCCTCCGGCGCACGCGACTCGCCTCCGGGCAGCAGGGCCGCTGGGTCGAAGCCGCTTTCGACCACGGCGCTCTCGATCGACGGATAGCGTCGCTCGAGTTCGCGCGCCTCGGCGGCGTTGGTCAGGACGTGATAGCGATGCCTGCGCGCGGCTTCGGCCTCGAGTCCGCGCAGCTTGAAGTTGTCGAAGGCCGCCGCGATCGCATTGCCACGCGGCAATCGCGCGCAGAAATCCGTGTCGAGTTTGTGGTGGTGCACGATCACCGGCGTGAGGAGTTTCGCGGGCAGCGCGCGCACCAGGAACATTTCGTCGAGATGCACCAGGTCGAAGCGTTCGCGCGCGAGTTCGTCGGCGAGCGCTTCATTCAGCGCGGCTGAGAAGAACCAGCGTTCCAACTTCGGCCGCGTCGCTTGCATCCACGGGCCTGGAGCGGCGCGTTCGAACGATTTCGCCGACGCACAGCGGCCCTTGAACTCCGACAGACCCGCCGCGGCCTGCGGCGATTCGTGCACGGCGCGCAGATGCACTTGCGCGCGGCCGGAAAGTTGCGCGAGCAGCTGAAACGTCCGCACACGTCCGCCGCTGTCCGCCGGCCAGGGCACGACCGGCGAGACGAACAGGCACTTCAGTGGCTGGGCGGCCACGGTGTCGGTGCCTTGACGTTGGCGCGCAGCAATCGCCAGCCGGCGGGGCCGTCTTGCAAGAGGCAGGCTCCCGAAAGATCGATGCGCAGGCGGAACGAGAGCCGCGGCTCGAGTCCGAGCATGCGCGTGAGCAGCACGCGCACCACGTTGTAGTGGCAAGTGACCGCGACCAGTTTCGCGCCGCTCATGATCGCGTCCTCGAGCTGTGGCCAGGCGCGCACGAGTACGTCGCGGTCGGTCTCGCCGCCGTGGCGGTTGTAGTTCCAGGGATCCTCGTAGAAGCCGGCGAGTTCGTCGCTCCGGTCGCGGGAGAGATCGGCGATCGGAAGGCCCTGCCAGCTGCCGCGCTGGATCTCCGCGAGTCCGGGGCTGACCGTCAACGCCGCGCCCGATCCCGCGGCGATGCCGCTGCCGAGGCGCTGGGCGCGCACGAGATTGGAGCTGACGATGCGCTCGAAGGGCAGCTTCGAAAAGGCCGCGATCGCCGCCTGCGTATCGAGCTCGCCCTGGGTGGACAGGGGCACGTCCATGCCGCCGTAGGCCCGGCCCTGCCAATCCTCGTGAACCTCGCCGTGGCGCAGGAGCCAGACCCATGCCCCGCTGGCGAAGCCGGCGTGGCCACCCGGCTGGGCGAACTCTTCCGCGGATGCGCGGGGCCGGCCCTGGGCCGCGGCCGCGGGCTGAACTGCGGCCCGATCTTTTTCCGCGGCTGGATCCATGTTCTCTAGCTTGCCAATCCGCGCCGCGCGCCTAAAGTCCTCGCTTCGATCCGCGTCCCATTGCTCAGAGCCCAAATGCCGAAGATCACTCTCGCCTCCAACAACAAGACCTACGAAGTCCCCGTCGGGACGAAGTTCCTCGACTTCTGCCAGGACAACCGCCTGCCGCACGATTTCGGCTGCACGGTCGGTAGCTGCGGCACCTGCCGGCTGGTGCTCGAAGTCGGCGCCGACAAGGTCAACCCGCTCACCAGCGAGGAAGAAGAGACGCTGGAGATGTGCACCAGCGTCGAAGGTGCGCGGCTGGGCTGTCAGCTGCTCGTCAACGGCGACATCCGCGTGCGCCAGATCGATTGAGCGCGGAGGCAACCATGTTCCACGTCGCCGTCGTTCTCTCGGGTTGCGGCTTCCTCGACGGGAGCGAGATCCACGAGTCGGTCCTGGCCCTGGCCGCGCTCGATCGGGCGAAGTTCCGGGTCACGATCGCGGCACCCGCGGTGAAGTTCGCCGTGATCGATCATTCGATCGGCGCGCCGCAGAAGGAACGCCGTGTCGCGCTCGAAGAGGCCGCGCGCATCGCCCGCGGAAAGATCGTCGATCTCGCCAAGCTAAGCGCCGGTGACTTCGACGCGCTGTTGATGCCCGGCGGATACGGCGCAGCGAAGACGCTGTGCGATTTCGAGAGCGCCGGAGCGAAGGCCGTGGTCCACGCCGACCTCGCGCGCCTCGTGCTCGCCATGCACGCAGCCAAGAAGCCGATCGCCGCGATCTGCATCGCGCCCGCGATCGTCGCCGCGGTGCTGCGCGACAGCGGCCAATCCGCGCGCCTGACGCTCGGCGGCGATCCGGCCATGTCCAAAATCCTGCGCGAAATGGGGCAGGAGGGCGTCGAGTGCGCCGTCGATCAATGCGTCGTCGATACGAAGCACCGCATCGTCTCCACGCCCGCCTACATGTACGACGCGCGCATTTCCGAAGTTGCGGCGGGCATCGACAAATTGGTCGCCGCGCTACTCGTGCTGCTCACGCCGCAGCGCGCGTCCAACTGATCCAGGCCGGGAAGTGCCCGTCGAGGATCGCGTCGAGTCCCACACGTCGGCCGGCGCGCGAGAGCGAACAGGCGAACGAGCACAATGCGAGCAACAGCGCGTATTGCATTTGCTCCATCGGCCCCGCGAGCGAGAAGCACATCAGCATGATGCCGAGCGCCACGCCCGTGGGCCGCGTCAGCGCGCCGAGGAAAAGCGCGATGCCGCCGACCAGCTCGCCCCACTGGATCATCTGCGCGAAGGCCTCGGGAAACGGATAGACCACCGTATTCATGAAGGTCTCGAACCACACCGGGCCGTCGGCCACGCGTTGCTTGGTCGCGAGCACCATGTCGCCGCCGATACCGCCCAGGATCTTTTGCCAGCCCGCGATGGCCAAAATCGCGCCCACGCCAAGTCGGATCAACACCAGGCCCCAGCTGGGACCCTCGGATTCGTAGTCGTTCATAGGTTGCGGCTCGTTGAGCTCGCGCCATGGTTCTAGCCATCGCCGCGGCTGGAATCCACGCCTAGCTCTCAGCCCAGATTTTCCGCCGGTCCGACCAGCAGGCCTTTTCGGCCGCCGACGACGCTCCTGGCCTTGGCCCAGGCGTAACCGGCTCCGAAGCGCGCCAGGCGCAGCGTGTGCTCGGGATTGCTGAGCGCCATGGAGGCGTAGTGTCTGGCGATTTTCGGCCGGCGGTAGAAGGCGACCAGCAGCGCCTGGTACTCGCGGTCGAGTTCTTGGATCGTGATGCCCTCCGGCGCCCAGACGAAATTCATCCCGTTCATTTTCTGCCAGTGGTCCGGTCGGATCTTCGTGCCGTAGAGGTCGACGTAGATCGGCGAACCCGGATAGGGCGTGAACTTGGTCAAGTTCATGATGTCCATCGGGATGCGCTGCACGAATTCGCGCGTCATGCGGATCGTCTCCAGCGTCTCGCCCGGATACCCCAGCATGAACAGGCCCTTGGTGCGGATGCCGGCGGCGTGGGTCCAGCCGACAGCCTGCTCGGACTCTTCGACGCGCGCGTCCTTGTCCATCTTGCGCAGCAGATCGTTGGAGCCCGTCTCCAGGCCGAAGCTGATTTCCCAGCAGCCGGCCTTGCGCATGATGTCGAGCACCTGCGGCTTGACCGTGTCGACGCGCGCCGTGCAGGTCCAGGTGATCTTCATCTTCGAGGCGATCAGACGCTCGCAGAATTCGGTCACGCGCGTGCGGCTGGCCAGGAAGAGATCGTCGACGAAGAGCACGTGGCGCACGCCCCAGTTCTTCTGCAAGTGCGCGATCATCCCGACCACCGCGGCGGGCGTGTAGGCGCGCACGCGCGCCCCAAAGGTCGACGTGTCGCAGAACTTGCAGTGGAACGGGCAGCCGCGCGAGGCGGCGATCGTCGCCACCGGTCCGCGCGGGAAATCGAAGATCGCCGGCGGATACGCGCGCGGGAAATCCGGCAAGAGGTCCCAGGCGGGCATCGGCAACTCGTCGAGTTCCTTGCGGATCGGCTGCGAGACATTGACACGGACTTCTTCGCCCGCGCGCCACATCAAACCGGCGATCGCGGCGAGATCGGTTTTTTTCTCGAGCGCGTCGAGCAGCTCGACCAGCGCCCACTCGCCCTCGCCGACCACCGCGAAATCGAAATCGGGGAAGCGCTCCATGGTCTCGCGACCCATCGACGATATGTGCGGTCCGCCGACGACGATCGTGACCTCGGGCAGCGCGCGCTTGATGCCGCGCGCGATGTTGACCGACGACCAGACCCCGACCGTGAACAGCGTGATGCCGACCACCGTCGGCGCGCTCTCGACCACGCGGCGCACGACCGCGGCCTCGTCGAGAGCCTGGGCATCGCTTTCGAGAATCAGCGGTGTCCAGCCGTGCTCTCGCGCGACCGAGGCGAGGTGCAGGAGCCCCAGGGACGGCGAGCGGTTGGTGACGTGGCGGACGAATTCGTACCCGGGAGCGATGCGCTCGTAGGGCGGGTTCACCAGCGTGATGCGGCGCTGCATGGCTTGAAGTCTAGCCAGCGGCCCCGGGGGGCCATACCCGTCAGGCCAGAACCGGCAATTTCAATGTCGCCGTGTCCGCCTTGCGCGCTCGTTCGGGCAGCGCCGCTCCGAGTCGCCGCAGCACCTTGAGCGCCGTGGCGCGATAGCCGGTCAATTTGCCGCCGTAGATCGAGACCCGGCGCGCGGAATCCGGATCGTCCACGGCGAGTTGGACCTCGCGAGTCCTGGAAAAAGCGCTCGAATCGCCGCGCGGCAGCACGCGCAGGCCGGCCCAGGCATTGATGAACGTCGCGGGATGCGCGGGGAAATAGCGCTCGAGGCACAGGCCGAGATATTCGACTTCTGCGGCGCTGGGTTCAACCGCTTCGGGCGCGCCGCTCCAGGCCGTTTCCGTGGTGCCGATCAGGGTGTGTCCTTTGCAGGGCATCACGAACACCGCGCGACGGTCGCTCGGGGCTTCGACGTAGTAAATGCCGCGGCCGATCGCGCCTTCGACTTCGAGGTGCGTTCCGCCGACGAGTTCCACCGCGGGTTGGGCGCCGACCGGCGTGCAGCGTGCCTGTAGCGCCGAGTTCCACGCTCCGCCGGCGAGCACGATCGCGGCGCAAGTGCATTCCTGGACCACGGCGCCTTCGCTCCAGTGCACCGTGTACGTGTCGCCGTCGCGCTGGGCCGAAAGCCAGCGCGCGGGCAAGCGCAACTGGCAACCCATGTCGATCGCGGACCGGACCACGGCGCGCGTCAGCGCCGCGTCGTCGGTCTGGCCGTCGCGGTAGCGGAAGACGGCCTGCAAGCTGTCGGTCGAGAGGCCGTCAAGCTTGGACCACTCCTCGCGTGGCAGCCTCGCAAAACGCGAGCTGCGCTCGAAGCCGCCGAGCAGCGAGTACAGCGAGAGACCCGCGCGCAACTGCCACGGCCGGCGCGTCGTGTGCCGATAGACCGGGATATGAAAGTCGATCAGGTGCACCAGCTGCGGCGCGATTTCGAGCAAGATTTTACGCTCGGCGAGCGACTCGCGCACCAGTCCGAACTTGGCGCTCTCCAGGTAGCGCAAGCCGCCGTGAATCAATTTGCTCGAACGGCTGGAGGTGCCCCAGGCGATCCCGCGTTCCTCCAGCAGGAGCACGCGTTGGCCCGCGGCGGCTGCGGCTTGGGCGACCCCGGCGCCGTGGATTCCGGCGCCGACGACGACCAGGTCGAACTCGCTCAATGCCAGGCCTCGCCTACGGCCAGAGTCGCGGGTCCAAGCGCAGACGCCATCTCAGCGTAATCGAAGGTCTCGACGAAGCGCACGCCGCGCGCAGAGAGCACGCGTGCCAGAGCCGGATCCGAGACTTCGTAGACCGCGACCTGCGCGCCCGGCACGGTCAGGGCGCCGGAGAACGGCAGTCCGTAGACATCGGTGAAAACGTATTCGGGCCGCAGTGCCGCGAGCATTTCGGTGCGTGACTCGGCGAAGGTCTCGTAGACCGCGCCTAGCGGCAAGCTGCAGGATCGGCGCGCTTCGAGCAGCGCGGGAATGTTGAACGAGATCAGCGCGCAACGTGAGCGCACGGGTTCGAGCAGCGGCAGCACGCTCTTCAAGACGGCGCGTGTGCCGTGAAGATCGAGTGTGTTGCGCTTGAGTTCGACGAAGCCGAACGCATCGCGGCGACGCAGCAGGAGTTCAACCAAGTCCGAGAGGTGGGCGACGGGTTCGTCCTGGAACTTCGCGCCGAAGCGGCCGGGTTCAGCCGCGCGCAACTCGCGCACCGCCGTGGCGCCCAGTTCGCCGATGGTCCCAGGCCGGCCGCAGACGCGCTGCAGCGTGCGGTCGTGGAAAAGGAAGGGCTCGCGATCCTTGGAAAGCTGCACGTCGACCTCGACGAAAAGCGCTCCGAAGTCCAATGCCGACGCAATCGCCGCCCGCGTGTTCTCGGGACAGACGGCGGTGTGTCCGCGGTGTGCGATCAGATGGGGGGTTGCCATCGATGCCGCCAGTATACTGGCGGCATGGATTCCTACTCCCCGACTGTTCAGGACCGTTTCAGCTTTGGCCTCTGGACCGTGGGCAACCCCGGCCGCGACCCCTTCGGGGAGCCCGTCCGCGCGGTGCAAGCGCCCGAACGTATCGTTTCCAAGCTCGCCGAGTGCGGAGCCTGGGGCGTCAACCTCCACGATGACGATCTCGTTCCCTTCGGCTCGTCGGCCAAGGTCCGCGATGGGATCGTGGCCGGCTTCAAGCGCGCGCTGGAGGAACACGGCATGTGTGTGCCGATGGCGACGACCAACCTGTTCACCCAGCCGGTGTTCAAGGACGGCGCCTTCAGCGCCAACGATCCGCGCGTGCGCGCCTTCGCCCTGGCCAAGACCATGCGCGCCATCGACCTGGGCGTCGAACTCGGCGCGCGCATCTTCGTCTTCTGGGGCGGCCGCGAAGGCACGGAAGCCGACGCGTGTCGCGACCCGCGCACGGCGATCGTGCGCATGCGCGAGGCGCTGAATTTTCTGTGCGAATATGTGCGCGATCAGCGCTACGACATGCGCTTCGCGCTCGAAGCGAAACCCAACGAACCGCGCGGCGACATCTACATGCCGACCACGGGTCACATGTTGCACTTCATCTCGACTCTGGCGCACGAAGCCATGGTCGGTGTGAATCCCGAAGTCGCGCACGAGACCATGTCCGGCCTTTCGATGGCGCACGCGGTCGCGCAGGCCATGGAAGCTGGCAAGTTGTTCCACATCGATCTGAACGCCCAGCGCATCGGTCGCTACGACCAGGACTTCCGATTCGGTTCTGAGGATCTGCGCCAGGCATTCTTGCTCGTGCGTCTGCTCGAAGGCACGGGCGGCGGAGCGCGCTATGAAGGTCCGTTGCATTTCGACAGCCACGCCTACCGCACCGAGGACGACGAAGGGGTTTGGGAATTCGCGCGCGGTTCGATGCGCACTTACAAGATTTTGCGCGAGCGCGCGCAGAGCTTCGACAGCGATCCGCGCGTGAAGGCGATCATCGCCGAGCGCCACGACGCCAGGCTCGAAGCGCTTTCGCGCGGCTACACGCGCGCCAAGGCCGACGCGCTCAAGGCCGAAAACCAGGATGTCGCGGCGATCGCGAAAGAGGGCCTTGGCTACGAGAAACTCGACCAGTTGATGGTCGAGCACATGCTCGGCGTGCACTGATCCTGAGCCATGCACAGCGCAAGCGGTCTGTTCGCCGGCTTCGACGTCGGCACGCAGGGGCTGAAGGGCTTGTTGATCGACGCGCAGTCCAAGCGCGTGATCGCGCGCGCGTCACAGAGCTACGCTTTGATCCCCAATCTGCCCGCGGGCGCGGCCGAGCAGCATCCCGACACCTGGATCGAAGCGCTCGGAAAAGTCGGGAAACGGCTGTTTTCCGAGCCCGGCGTCGAAGTCGCGCGGCTTTCCGGCATCGGCATCAGCGGCCAACAGCACGGTCTCGTGGTGCTCGATTCGAACGACCGTCCGCTGCGCGCCGCGAAATTGTGGTGCGACACACAGACTGCCGTCGAGGCGGAAGAACTCTCGCAGCAGCTGGGCCGCTTTGTGCCGACCGGTTTTACCGCGTCCAAGGTGTTGTGGCTCGCGCGACACGAGCCCGAGGTCTGGAAGCGCGTGCGCCGCGTGTTGCTCCCGCACGACTACGTCAACCTGGTGCTCAGCGGCAGCGCCTGGAGCGAAGCGGGCGACGCATCGGGCACAGGCTGGTTCGATGCGCGCCGTCGCGCGGTCGACTCTGCCGCGTGCAGCGCCATCGATGCGCGTCTGGAGGATTGTCTCGCTCCCATGATCGGCGCGGGAGAGATCGCCGGACGACTATCGCCACGCGGCGCGGAACTGCTCGGGCTTCCCGCCTCGCTGTGCGGAACTCCGCTCTCCAGCGGCGCGGGCGACAACATGGCCAGCGCGATCGGCGCCGGCGCGACGCGCGAAGGCGTCGCTGTCCTGAGCTTGGGCACTTCGGCGACGATCTTTGCCCATAGCTCGCGGCCGATCGTCGATCCCTCGGGAGCGATCGCTCCGTTCTGCGATTCCACCGGCGGCTGGTTGCCGCTCTTGTGCGTCATGAACGCCACGGGGGCCATCGAAGCGGTGCGCGCGGCCTTCAATGCCACGCACGAGGAACTCGAAGGCGAGGCGGCGCTGCTCACGGTGGATCCCGAGGGGCCGCTGTTCCTGCCGTTCTTCATGGGCGAGCGCGTGCCCGACTTGCCGCGCGCGCGCGCTGCGCTGGTCGGACTAGGGCCCGATTCGTTTTCACGCGCGCGTGTCTACCGAGCCTGCCTCGAGGGAGTCGCATTGAATCTCGCGGCGGGTGTCGCGCGACTTGGCGCGCTGGGACTTCCTTGCCGTGAACTTCGCGCTGTCGGCGGCGGCGCGCGCAATCGCCTGTGGCTTGGGATCCTGGCGGACACGCTGGGAGCCTCGGTCGTGCCATTGTCGGAACCTGAATCGGGTGCGCTCGGCGCCGCGCTGCAGGCGCTGTGGACCGTCGAGCGCGCGCGCACCGGCCGCGGCGAATGCGATGAAATCGCCCGAGACTGGGTCAGCGCGAGTTCCGAGCCAGTGCGCCCCGATCCGGGACGCGCGCAGGCCTATCGGCGCCTGGGCGAGCGCTTCCAGGCCACGCAGGACGCACTCTTCGGGCCGTCCAAGTCATCATAAGGAAGCCGCCAGGCCCAAAGCGGCGGGCCGACTAGCCCCGGAAACGCCCGATGGCCTTCAAACAGGCCTCTTGCTTGGACCTCGGTCAGGAAATCGCATTTGTTGCGGAACGGCCTGTCCAGCTGCCGAAGGATTGGCCCAGCGGGTCCAGTGCCGACCCGTCGAACGAGGCCGCGCGGGGGTGCGTGCCGAGGTCTGGAGTCGGGCAGGGAGTGGGGGACGAAGGGGATGAGGGTCGGACGTTCTGTGCGCAAGTCGAGTTGCGCGGGCTTCTCGCTGATCGAGTTGATGATGGCCGTGGTGATCCTCGTGGTCTCCATCTGCGCCGCCATCTCGTCGCAGGTGATCGCCCACAATTTGCTGCGCACCAGTCGCGAGAGCAACACCGCCTTGTCGGATCTCCAGGGCGCGATGGAACTCGCGATCCTGCAAAACCCCGCGGCCCTGCCGCTCGCCGGAAGCGAGTTCGAAAGCGGCGTCGCCATCCCGCGCTTCAACAATCTGCACCTGCGCAATCAGACGGTCACCGCCACCTATCCAGGTTACGTAGTCGGCGCCGCAGTGCCCGATCCGCTGCAGGTCGTGATGACGATCCGCTGGAACGACTATCTTGAGCGTCCGCGCACGCTGTCGCTCGCGACGATGCGAGCGCGCTAGAGGCCATATGCGTAGCACAATCTGCAATCGACGTCGCGGCGGCTTTTCGGTCCTCGAGATGATGATCTCGGTCACGCTGCTTTCTCTGCTGGCGGGTTCACTGACGCTGATCATCGGGCGCATGCGCTCGATCGCCGCAACCAGCAGTTCGCAATCGGCGCTGCAGGATTCCGCCGAGCGCGCGATGAGGCACATCGTCGGCGACTTGTCGCGCTCTGGCGCGATCACGCTAGGTGGGAGTTCCTATCCCTACCTCTTCAACGACGGCGCCGCGGTCGCGCCGTTTGCCGTTCATGCCCACGCCGCGGCCGCGCACCAAGCGGTCGCCGGAAATCCTGACTTCGGACCGACGCGCGAAATCGTCTTCGCACTGCCGCAGGAGTCCGATGCGCCGGGTACGTACGGCAACGACGTGCCCGACATCGATGTCAACGCCAACTTGATCTGGGATGTGGTCGAGTACAGCTACGTGCTGGTCACAGGGGTGGACGGCATCAATTATCTGCAGCGCTGCACTGACGGCGCTCTTCCCGTCACCATCGCCTCGAATGTCGAGCGCGTGGTGTTCGACGACAACGCGAGTTCGGGATTCGTGCTCCCCGTCGATTCCGTGCGCGTGCGATTGTTTTTCAGGAAGCTCGATACTTCGGGCGTGCTGCACCGCTACAGCGCGGAGCAGATCATCAAGATGAGGAATGGGGTGTGAAATGAAATCGAATCTGAGAATCCAAAATTCGCGTCGCGGCATGGCGTTGCTTTATGCGGTGTTCGCGGCCTTCACCGCGGCGACACTGGTGTCGGTATTGCTCGCCACGTCGCTTTCTTCGACAAAGATTTCGGTCGTCAAGAACTTCAACGGGCAGGCCGAGTACCTGGCCCAGGGAGCGATCGAAGCCGCCAAGAACCTCGTGCGCGGGGAGATCGCGGCCTGGCGCGTTCCGCCGCCGACGGGGGTGGTCACGATCAACGGCATCCCGGTCAACTACACGATCACGCAGGTTTCGCCCGACGGCGTCGCCTCCAACCTCAAGCCCTGGGCTGCGGGAGATCCGCCCGTGATCCGCGTGGATCAGAGCGGAGTCCAGACGATCATCACGAGCTACCGCATCGACGCCAGCGCGACCGTCCAGAACAACACGGCCACGGCGCACCGGCTGGTCCACGCGGAGGCCGTGCCGGTCTTCCAATATGCGGTGTTCTACAACTCGGACCTCGAAGTGAACCCTGGGCCGTCGATGACGCTCTCGGGTCGCATCCACGCGAATGGCGACATGTACCTGGGCTGCGGCAACACGTTGACGCTCAACTCGAATTACGTGCGTTCGGCCGGAGACATCCACCGGAACAGGAAAGACGATCCGAGCGCCTCCACGGGCACCGTCAGCATCCGCAACTGGGTCGCCAATCCGTTCGACGTCGCGGAGCCAAGCTCGTACTTCACGATGAAGTCCAAGTCGCAGATGGGCGCCGTTCCCTCGGTCGGGGGCTACGACTCGAACTTCGTGTCGGGTTACGACTCCAACGGGGACGGCGACTACTTCGATGCCGGCGATTGGCTGCCCTGGGGACCGGGAGCGCTCGACTACTGGTCGGAGACGGCCGGCTACGCCAACGGCACGGGCAGCACGGTCAAGGACTCCGCGCACGGGGTGACGTCCGCCACGCCTCCGCCGCTGGGATCGATCGACATGTTCGAGCCCGCGGCCGGCGGCGGCGACTGGAGCCTGGCCTCTGGGGACTGGGTCCACACGCCTGGCGCTGGGACCCACGACAAGGGCTTCTACCATTCCAATGCGGGCCTCTCGATCATCGCCAACGCGGCGAACACGTCGTGGACTGCCTACGACGCCAACGACAATGACGTGACCGCGTTCATTCCGGCCGGCACCGTGACGCTGTCGACGATCTACGACGCACGCCAAGCGGGCGGCAGCAGCGGTGTGGCGACGAAGGTGCCGACGCTCAAGATCGACATGGCGCTGCTCGCTGGCAGCGCGAAATGGCCCACGAACGGGCTTCTGTATGCGGGCTGCAACGGCAAGGGCACCGGCGTCAACGCCAAGGGCGTGCAGCTGACCAACGGATCCGTGCTCCCGAGCAAGCTCATGGCAGTCACGGATGGCGCGCTCTACGTGCAAGGCGATTACAACACCACGGGCAAGAAGGGCTGCGCCGTGATGGGCGATGCCGTGAACTTGCTCTCCAACGCATGGACCGGGACCAAGGCCAAGGGCAGCGGGGTTCCGGCGGCCACGGCGACGACTTTCAACACTGCGATCGTGACCGGCAACACCGACACGATTCCCGGTTCGACCTACTCGGGTGGTTTCGAGAACCTGCCGCGCTTCCACGAGAACTGGGCGGGCATCACCTGCACGATGAACGGCTCGTTCGTGAACTTCTGGCCGTCGCAGTACGCCACGGGCGCGTGGGGCGCGAACGGTGTCTACTCCGCTCCGAGGCGCGCCTGGGGCTATGACCCGATGTTCAACACGGTCGCGAATCTGCCGCCCTTCACACCGATGACCGTGACCGCGGTCGACGTGGTGTGCTGGTAAAGAATCGCTTCGGCGCCGGCGGAGCCGGAGGGCTTCAGTCGCTCGCCGACGCGCGTTTTGATCTACTGGGCCGGTGAACGAACCGAGCTCCACAGAATCGCCGGCGGTGTTGCGCGTCGAAGGTCTGACCAAGGCCTACGAGGACCACACCGCGGTCAAGGAGCTTTCCTTCGAAGCGCAGCGCGGCGAGATCCTCGGACTGGTCGGGCCCAACGGCGCCGGCAAGACCACCACGCTGCGCTCGATTGTCGGCATCCTGCCGGTCAAGCAGGGCCGCGTGCTGGTCTGCGGCTATGACGTGATGACTTCCGAAGCGCGGGCGAAGAGTTGCTTGTACTGGGTGCCCGACGATCCGCAACCCTTCGATGCGCTGACGGTTTTCGAGCATCTGGAGTTCACGGCAGCGCTCTATCAGGTCCGCGACTGGCGCCCGCGCGCCGATCAGCTGATCGAGCGCTTCGAGCTGGTGGAAAAGCGCGACGCGCTCGGCGGTGAACTCTCGCGCGGTATGCGCCAAAAACTCGCCTTCGCCTGCGCCTGGCTGACCAGCCCGCGGCTTGTGCTGCTCGACGAACCGCTGACCGGACTCGACCCGCGCGGCATCCGCTCAGCCAAGCGCGCGATCGCCGAACTCGCGGCCGAGGGCAGCGCGGTGATCCTCTCCTCGCACCTGCTCGAGATGATCGAAGAACTGGCCTCGCGCATCTTGATCCTCGACCGCGGCAGAAAAGTCTTCGATGGCACGCTGCAGCACGCGCGCGAGACGATCACCGGCGCCGAGGGCGGTTCGCTCGAGGAGATTTTCCTCAAGATCACGGAGGATGGGCAGCGCTCCGGCGCGCCGCTCGCGATCGCGCCGCGGACTTCTGATCCGAAGGACGCAGACTGGTCGAGTCGCGGAGACGGGGGAGCCGGCGCGCCGTGAGCCTCGGCCATCCGGCGCTGCGGCTGCTCGCGCGGCGCAAATTCCTCGGCGTCCTGCGCAAACAGGTCAGGCGCCTGAAGACGCCGACGGGCGCGTTGTTCGCGATCGTCGGGCTCGCCGCGATCGTGTTGTGGGTGGGCAGCATCGCGGCCAATGCATTCTTTGGAGACTTGCGCAGCGCGCGCGCCCCTGTGACGCCGGAAACCGCGCGGCTGGTCGGCACGGCGATCACGGTCATGTCCCTGATCGGTTCGCTTTCGTTTCGCGGACTGTATCTGCCGCGCGAAGAGATCGAACTCCTGTTCGCGGCGCCGCTCTCGCGCGGCGACGTGATCCGCTACAGGCTGTGGACCGCGCTGGGCAAATCGTTGTTCGGTTCGATGTTCTTCGGGCTGGTCGTCATGGGCCGGGTCAGCGTGCCGCTGTTTGGATTCCTCGGCGCTTTCGTGGCGATGATGACCGTGCCGATCGTCGCGCAGATTGCCTCGTTGTTCGCCGGTGACGCCGAGAACCGCTGGATCCAACGCTTGCCCAAGGGTGCGTTGCGCGCCTTCAACATCATCGGTGTCATGCTGATCCTGGCGATCGTCATCTTGCCCGGTCACGATTCGGATCCGCTAGGCGGTCCGAGTTCTTTGCCGGAGATGCTGGCGAAACTGCTTGCGCATCCGATCGTGCGCGCCGTGACGCTGCCGGTCTGGCCCTGGGCGACGCTCGTGACCAGTTCTTCCGCGGCGCAGTTCTTTCCGCTCTTCGGGCTGTGCCTGGCGGTCTGGTGGATGCTCTTCGAAGCCTGCGCGCGTGTGCGCATCGACTACCGCGAACTCTCGCTGGAGACTTCCGCCGATGTTGCCAAGCGCCTTTCGCGCATGCGCAGGGGCGGAGCCGGCGCGTCGGCAGGGAAAGCCGACAAGTCTTCGGCGGGCTGGCGTGTTCCGTGGCTGTTCGGCCGCGGCGCGTTCGGCGCACTGGCCTGGCGCAAGAGCGGCACGATCCTGCGCAAGGCGCGCGGCACGCTCTTGATCTCCGGAGCGCTGGTGCTGGCGCTGGTCGCGGCGTCGTGGGTCATGTTCAAGGGGAACACGGAGCACGGAGCGCTGGCTTCGAGCGTAATGATCGCCTGCGCCGGGACGCTGTATCTGTGCGCGGGTCTGCGCTTCGACTTTCGCGAGGACCTCGAACGCATGGACGTCGTGCGTTCCTGGCCGGTCGCGCCGTCGCGGGTCTTCCTGGCGGCGATCCTGCCCGAAGCCTTGCTCGTGGGCGGACTGCTCGCGCTGGCCATCGTCGCTCGCATGCTGCTCGCCCGCCAATTTCCATCCGAGGTCGTGATCGTGCTCGCGGCGCTCGGACCCGCGGTGCTGAATTGGATCGCCATCGACAACGCTGTCTTCCTGCTCTGGCCCCAGCGTCTGACGCCGGGTTCGGATGGGCTGCTGCAGCAGGCGGGCCGCAGCCTGATGCTGATGCTGGTCCGTGGACTCGTCGTCGGCGTCGTTGGCGGAGCCGTGTTCGCAAGCGGGGCGATTGTCTTCTTTTCCTTGAGCTGGGCGGGCACTTCCGAGCCGCTTCCATGGATCGTGGCCGTCGTCGCCGGCTTGACCGTCCTGTACGCGCAGTCGATCTTGCTCGTCATGCTCGGCGGCAAGGCGCTCGCGCGTTTCGACGTGGCGCGCGATCGCTGAAACGGATCAGACTTCGCCGAGCGCGGCCTTCAAGTGGCCCTGCAGGCGGGCCTTCGTCGCCGCGTTGGTCCAGGCGACGAAACTGACCGGCGTGCTGCAGTCGATGGGGAAATCGAGCGCTTCGCCGTCGATTCCACAGACCTGCGCACCTGCCTCGCGCGCGACGAGCACGGCGCCGGCGATGTCGTAGGGATGGGTCGCGATCGACGGAATCTCTGGATGCTTCCATCCGAGCCAGGCGCGCAGGTCCGCCGCCATGCGATAGGTGCCGATCGTCAGCAGGGCGAGTTGTCCGCCGGAACTGATGTACTGATCGTCGTAACACGAGCGCACGTCGGCGTGTTCGAGCCGAGCCAGCCTTTCGAAGAAACGCGCTTCGATTTCCGCGAGCGGCGGCCGCTGCGCCGGAAGGTAGCGGAAAAACGAGAAGTAGCCACGCTCCGCGCGCGCATCGTCGCCCGTGTGAAGTTTGCGCGTCGAAACGAGGCTGCAGTCGCCCAGCGCGCGATCTTCGAAGACTGCGTCGTGGCCCTGGATCGCGACGAGCGAGCGCCAGCGCGCCGCTCGCGAATCGGGGATCTCACTGACCAAGCCGAGAGAAATTTCGCGCATTCGCGGCTGGGCCGTTCCGGGCGGCGCGAACGAGACGATGCTCCATGCCGAACGCAAGTCGCTCATCAGATGGCGTGTTCCATCGATCGGATCGATGGCGATGCGCGGCCCGCCATGGTCGAAGCCGGAAAGTTCGCTCACGCCGCCCTTCGTCCCAGGGCCGCGATGGCGCCAGCCCTCGTCTTCGGTCAAGAGTGAGAGCGGTCCGTTGCGCGCGGTGGTTTCGAGCCAGCGGTCGATCACGGTCTCGGTTCGCGCGTCCAACTCGAAGGTCACGTCGCCAGCGCCGGCGCGCAGCTCGCGGGCCATCGAATCGATGTCGCCCGCGGCGATGGCGGTTTCCATCGCCCCGCGCGCCGCGGCACGCAATTCGCCGCACAGCGCTGCCAGCCGCGCGCGCCAGCGTGCCTCGAGGTCGGGCTCCATCGCGCTCACACTAACAGGCGCCGATGCAGACGGCAGGTTGGACTCTGGTCGGCACGGGACTAGACTCGCGCCCTCAGGCTGCCGTCGGCTGGAACAGCCCCGCGGCCGAACCTTCCTTTTATGAGCAACGTCCGCGACCTCATCATCATCGGCTCCGGTCCCGCGGGTTACACCGCCGCGATCTATGCAGCGCGCGCCAACCTCTCGCCGCTGCTTTTCGAGGGCATGCAGCCCGGCGGTCAACTGACGATCACCACCGACGTCGAGAATTACCCTGGATACCGCGACGGCGTGCTCGGCCCGAAGATGATGGAGGACTTCAAGGCCCAGGCCGAGCGCTTTGGGACACAGATCAAATTCGAGCAGATCGTATCGGTCGATTTCTCGAAGCGGCCATTCACGCTGGTCAGCGACTTCGAGACTTTTCAAGCGCAGGCGGTGATCGTCTGCACGGGCGCGAGCGCCAAGTTGCTCGGCCTCGCCAACGAGACGCGCCTGATGGGCCACGGTGTCTCAGCCTGCGCGACCTGCGACGGAGCGTTTTTCAAGAATCGCCAGGTCATGATCGTCGGCGGCGGCGACACGGCGATGGAAGAGGCCATGTTCCTCACGCGGCACGCCGCCAAGGTCACGGTCGTGCACCGTCGCGACTCGTTCCGCGCTTCCAAGATCATGTTCGAGCGCGCGAAAAAGAATCCGAAAATCGAGTGGCTTCTAGGTCGCGATGTGCTCGACATCCTCGAGGGCGACAAGGGCAAAGTGCGCGCCGTCAAGCTGCGCGATGTGAAGAGCGGCGAAGTCAGCGAAGTGGCCACCGACGGCATCTTCATCGCCATCGGCCACCAGCCGAATTCAGGCATCTTCAAGGGCCTGCTCGACATGGACGACGTCGGATACCTCAAGGTGCACGACGGTTCCTACACTTCGGTCGAAGGCGTCTTCGCCGCCGGTGACGTGGCCGACAAGACCTATCGCCAGGCTGTGACGGCGGCCGGCATGGGCTGCATGGCGGCGATCGACGCCGAACGTTGGCTCGAGCGGCAAGCAGCGCACTGAGGACCGCATGGTCACTTCGTCGACGTCCACGGATCACGTCGCCATTTCGGGCGCCGGCAGCGGGATCGGCCGCGCGATCGCGCTGCGCCTGGCCGCGGGCGGCGCGCGCCTTTCGCTTTTCGCACGCCGGCAAGATCAGTTGGCGGAGACCGCGCGTCGTTGCGAGATTGCGGGTGCGCGCTCGGTCGTCGTGCGCGCCTGCGACATCACCAAGTCCGAGCAGGTCGAGCGCGTCTTCCAGGAGTTTGCGCAGGAGCAGGGACCGCTGACGGCGATGATCGCGAACGCAGGCATTGCCGGGCCGAATTTTCCTGGGCCGGAAGATCGCTTCGAGGAATTGGTGCGCACGAACCTGATCGGCACGTACACGACGCTGTGTGCTGCGCGGCGGCAGCTCGCTCCCGGACCCGATGCCCGTCACCTGGTCGTGATCGGCTCGATCCTGGCGCGCATCGGCGTGGCCCAGTACTCGGGCTATTGTGCATCGAAGGCCGGCTTGCTGGGCCTGGTGCGTGCGCTGGCGGTCGAACTCGCGCCCCTCAACGTCCAAGTCAACGCGATCTGTCCGGGCTGGGTCGAGACCGAGATGGCCTGGCAGGGGATCGATGGCATGGCGCAGGCGATCGGTGTCACGCGCGAAGCGGCGCACGAACTGGCGATGAAGCTGGTGCCGCTGGGCCGCATGTCGAGCCCCGAGGATGTCGCCGGGATGGCGGCGTGGTTGATCTCGCCCGACGCCCGTGGCGTGACCGGGCAGGGCTTGGACATCAACGGCGGCGGGTTCATGCATTGAACGACCGGCGCCGGGACGCAGTTGTGACGATTCGCGCTCGAATAGTTTGAACGGTTGCCGGCCTGCGTACAGACTCCTTTGCGTCGTGCGCATCGCCCTCGTCGTCCATGGTTTTCCTCCGCACGAACACGGCGGCGTGGAGAACCACGTCGCCGCGCTCGCGAAATGCCTGGCGCGCCGCGGAATCTCCGTCGAAGTCTTCGCTCCGCGTGCCGATCCCACGCTCCGGGAATTCGCGCAACGTCGCGAACAGCGCGACGGCTACGGCCTGACCTGGGTCATCGCCAATCGGGTTCCGCAGTCGGCGGCCGGACATCTTGATCCTCCCGGCATGGCCGCGGCCTTCGCCGAATTCCTGGACCGCATGCGGCCCGCGCTGGTGCATTTTCAGCATGCGCAGAAGCTGGGCGTCGGAATCCTCGAGGCGGCCGCCTTGCGCGGGATCCCGTCGATCTACACGGCCCACGACTACTTTTCCGTCTGCCATCGGACGGTCCTGGCGCGGCCGGATCTTTCGCGCTGCACGACGCTCGGCGACTCGCGCGCCTGCGCGCGTTGCGATTCGGCGGTCAGCTACTTGAACGGTCGCAAACGCTGGAGTGATTACCACGCCGGCGTGTTTCCCGAAACGCTCGTGGCGAGCGAACGAGCAGAGCTCGCCTCGCGGCTGGATCCAGCCCTGGACCTATTCAACCACAGCGCGGACTTCGACGAGCGTGAGCGGCTTGATCGCCGGAGAAAACAGGCCTTTTCCGGCGTCGATCTCGTGCTCGCGCCGACGGAGTTCCTGCGCGCGCAACTGATCGCCGGCGGTTTCGACCCGCAGCGTGTCGAGCTGTCGCACTACGGAATCGAGAACGACGCGCTTGGCCGCCTCGCGCCGCCTCGCGACGGTTCGAAGGGGCCGCTGACCTTCGGTTACATCGGCGCTGCGCTGAAGCACAAGGGCTTGCACGTCCTGCTCGACGCCTACGCCAGCCTGGAGTTGCCCGCGCGCCTGTCGATCCACGCCGGCTCGAGCGATCGCGAGTACGTGGCAGAGCTGCGCGCGCGCGCGCTCAGCGTGGGTGCTCACTGGCATGGCGCCTTCGGCGCCGAAGACCTGCCGCGCGTGATGGACGGCATCGACGTGCTCGTCGTGCCCTCGATCTGGTGGGAAAACGCGCCGTTCGTGATCCGCGAGGCCTTCGCGGCGGCGCGTCCGGTGATCACGAGCAATCTGCCCGCGCTGCGCGAGAGCGTCCATGATTCCATCGACGGGCTCGTCGTCGAGCCCGGGGACGTGGCGGCGCTCAAGGCGGCCATGCAGCGCCTCGTCGCAAGGCCAGAACTGGTTCAAGGACTTTCGAGCAACACGCGCGCGCCTCGTTCGCTCGAGGAACAGGCCGACGAACTCGTGGCGCGCTACGGCGAGTTGATCGCGAAACGGCGGCGCGCTCTTCCCGCGCATATACCGGCGAGCGCCCGGCCGTTCGCGGAGCGCGTGCTCGAGCTGGAGTCACACACTACGGCCGAGCTGGCGCAGCGCGCGGCCGGCGGACTGGCCGGGCTGGCACGTTCGCTGGGCGTCGGCGCGGATTTGGCTGCTTTGCCCGAGCTTGAAGCCGTCGCTCTCGAGCGGCTTTGCGACGCGCGCCGCGAGATCGTCTGGCGCGTGGCGGAGGCGCGCTCGCGAGAACTGGAACTCGAACGCACGCGCGCTGCCGCGCGCGACTTCGACCATCGTCATCAGGCGCTCGTCCTGGACCTGCAGCGCTCCGTCGCCGATGGCGAAAAGGCGCGGGCTGCTGTCCTGGAAGCCGAGCGCGAACTGGCTCAGCGCGCCAAGCAGCTCGACGCCGCTGCGCTGGCCCAGATCGACGCGCGCGAGGCGCTCGAACGCGAACAGCGCGCTCACCGCGAAGCGCGCGAGGCACTCGCCGCGGCCGGGGCCGCGCTGGCCCTGACCCAGCGCGAGTGCGCGCTGCTCGCGGGCGTGCGCGCCGAACTTGAAAGTACGCTCGCCTCTTTGCAGCGGACCGCCAGCGAGGAAGCGCAGCACAGCGCAGTTCTCGAGCATCATCTTCGGGAGACACAGCGGCACGCGCAGTGGCTCGAGACGGAGAGCGCGAACTTCGTGCGCCGCTTCGGGCACAGCGCGACGGCGCTGCAAGGCGCAAAGGACGTGCGCGCCGTCCACGATTTGCTCGAACGTGTGCAGCGCGAACTCGAATGGCGTCGCGGCGAGATGCGCGCACTGCGCGAGGACGGCGGCCGGATCATCCGCGCGCTGGTTTCGAGAAGTGCGCTCGGCCGGCGCATGCAGGCCTGGGAGCGCGAGTCATGAGCCGAGCGGTTTCCATCGTGATCCCGGCCATGGGCGACGTCCTGTTGCTCGAGTTCGCGCTCGCCTCGCTCGCACGCGCGCAGGCACTCCGCCGGGGCGACGACGAGATCCTGGTCGTCGACGACAGCGGCGAGGGACTGCTCGGCCCCTGGTTGATGGAGCATTTTCCGACCGTGCGCTGCATCCACAACAGCGAGAACATTGGATTCGCCCGCGCCCTCAGCGCAGGTGTACAGGCCGCGAAGCACGAACTCGTGTTCGCCATGAACAGCGACGTGCGCGTGCGCGCGGGTTTCCTCGAGCCGCTCGAGGCCGCGCTGGGCGACGAGAAAGTTTTCGCTGCCGTGCCGCGCATCCTGCTCGACGGCCGCGAAGGCGCTATCGAATCGATCGTCGAGGTGCGCCTGGAGAATTTCATCGCCCGCGCCGCCCAGCCTCTGCTCGAACGCCGTGCGACCGACGCCGCGCTCGGGAAACTCGGCGCCGTCGATTGTCCGCTGCCGTTTCCGATCGGCGGCGCATTCTTGTTTCGCCGTTCGATTTTCCAACAGCTCGGCGGCTTCGACCCCGCCTTCGAGCCGTTCTATCTCGAGGACCTCGATCTGGGCTGGCGCGCCTGGAAGGCGGGGCTGGAATGCCGCTACGTCGCAAGTTCCGTGGTCGAGCACCATCACCGCGGCACGATCGGAGCGCTGCTGCCCGAATCCGTCGTCTTGGCCGCCATCGAACGCAATCGATTGCTGTTCACCTGGAAGCACCTCGACGATTCGGCGCTGCTCGAGGCGCACGTCCGCGCGCTCGCCCGTCGCGTGGCTGAAGCTCTTGTCGATGAGGATCGCAACTTCCTCTCGGCGCTGTGCCTGGCGCTGGAGGATCGTTTGAGCGCGGCTGCTTTTGCCGGCGCAAGAACGGGTTCCAGTGCTCCGAGCTGGGAGCGCGTTCAGCGCGCCTGCGATCCGCGCCAGTCACGTTGACTTGGCGCCCGGACGCGCGTTGGCCGCGTGCGATTTTCAGCCCAGGTGACGCGACTATCCGGCGGCGAGGAGCAGTTCCTGCTCGAGCCGCTCGACGTGCGCTGCTTCGCTGAAATCGCGCCGCACGCGTTCTTGTCCCGCCGCTCCCATGCGCGCAGCGCGCTGCTCATCCAGGCACAGGCCTTCGATCGCGAGCGCCATGCCCGCGACGTC
>JANMRV010000749.1:0-1880 GCA_031388685.1 Planctomycetota bacterium | reverse complement strand
CGAAGCCGGCGCGAACGCAGCGCGCGGCGGCGGCGGCGAAGAGCCCGGGCAACACCTGCGGCAGCGCGGCGATGTGCGGCAAGTGCGTGTCTGTCACCCGCTCGCGCAGGCCGAAGCGCAGCGCCTCGAGCTCGCGCGCAGGCAGCAGCGTGGCGAGCACGTCGTCGTCGAGCGACTCGAGGTGCGTCCGCAGCGCCGCGTCGTCGAGGCGGGGCCGCAGCGCGCGCAGGGCGGGCGTCAGCGTGAGGAAGCGCGAGAGGAAGACGTTGCGGGGCGGCCGGCGCTTGATGGCGAGGAAGTCGATGAGCTGAATGAACAGCTTCGTCTCGCCGCCGCTGGCGCGCTGCACGGCGTCGACAAGGCGCGAGAGCCCGACGACCAACCGATCGTCACCGGCGCGCAGCAGCGGGCCCGAGGGCACATCGCGGATTCCGGTGGCCTCGACCACGAGCACGCCCGGCGCTCCATCGGCGAAGCGGCCGTACCAGTCGAGCACATCGTCGGTCACGAATCCGTTGTCGCTCGCGCGCCACGGCACCATGGCCGGAACCCAGCTGCGCGTGCGCGTCGAATAGGGGCCGATGCGGCCGCTCGAGAACAAGAGACTCGAGCGCGCGGTCTCGCGCGTCGGCCATTGCGCGGCGGCGACGGCGTGCGGCGGCGCGGAACAGGACTCGGATTGCGGATCGGGCACGCGCAGCAGAATACGCGTCCGGCGAAGCGGAAACGATGTCCCGTGTTGCGAGCGGCAGCTGTCGAGATCGGACCGGCCGCCGTGCCGGCCTGCGCGATTGCCCGCGGGCATGCGCACCGGGGAAGGATTCTCCCGTGCTCCGCGACGCGCCCAGTCCTGGCCAGAAGTTCCAGCGCAGGTTGCCGGCGATGGCTCAGTAGGATGCGGCGCTCCGAAATGGCCACGATCCATCAAACTCGAGCGGAACCCATCGATCGCAGGCGCCGGCTTGCGCTGATCGCGCTGCTGCTGCTCGTGCCCGCGCCCAGCCTGGGTGTCGCCAGTGAAATGATCTGGTTCCCGGGCTTCATCGGCCTGTGCATCCTCGGCGCGAGCAAGTTCTGGATCTTCGGATTTCCGATCGCCTGGGCCTTCTTCGCGGAAGAGTCCGCGATCGCGCGGCCGCGGATGAATTCTCGCGGCTTGCTCGTCGGTCTTTCCAGTGGACTTCTCGGCGCGCTGGTCGTCGTCCTCGGCTTCCAGTTTCTCCTGCGCGAGCGCATCGACCCGGCGTTGATCCGCGAGATGGCGCGCAAGAACCATCTGCTCACTCCGCCGGTCTACCTCGCGGTCGCGGTCTACATCTGCGCGCTCAATTCGCTGCTCGAGGAGTACGTCTGGCGTTGGTTCGTCTTCGCACGCTTCGAGAGACTGCTGTCGCGCGGCGCTGCAGTGGTCCTGTCCGCGGCTGCCTTCACGCTGCACCACACGATCATCCTGGGCTCGCAATTCGGCGCGGAAATGTGCGTGATCGGCTCGATCGCCGTGTTCGTCGCAGGCGTCATGTGGTCGTGGATCTACGCGAAGACGCGCTCGATATGGAGCGCGTGGCTGAGTCACGCGCTGATCGACATCGCCGTATTCTGGGCCGGCTGGCAGCTCTTGTTCGTCGACTAGCCCAGCTTCCGCAGTCCACGAAATCCGCGCGGGTTTTTCGGGTGGTCGAGCTCGATCTGGAGCTGGCAGCAAGGGGTTCGCGAGTCAAAAGGCAATGTAGTGCGTCAACGTCAAGTCGGCGCTGGCCTTGGCCCAGGCCCGTGGCATGGCGCTGGCGGTGGTCGGGCTACGCGGGCTGGTGGTGACGTCGTACACCGCGCCGCTGGTGAAGAAGGCCATCACCGGCAGCGGCCGCGCCGAGAAGGAACAG
>JANMRV010000731.1:0-1521 GCA_031388685.1 Planctomycetota bacterium | reverse complement strand
CCTGGGCTTCCCCGACCCGTCTGCCGTCGTGCGCGTCGAGTTGGTAGTGCCGTCCAATGCCAAGCGAGCCACTGCTCAGGTTGAGCCGGGCACCGAAGCGGCTCAGGTCGCTGAGTTCGCCATGGAATTTTCCGGTGGAGTCGCTGACCTGCACTTCGAATCGCAGCGACGACCGACGTTCAACGCGCCGATCGCTGAACAGTTGCACGGACCCGTCTTCACCAAGGCGCAGCAAGTCGCCCGTGGAGAGCGAGTCGAGCGCACCGCCGGCTCCGACGATGGCTGTGATTCCGTTCTCGCGGGCCAGGATCGCGGCGTGGCTCAGCCAGCCGCCGACTTCGGTGACAATTCCGCCGCAGCGTTGGAACAGCGGTGTCCAGGCCGGGTCGGTGAAGCGCGCGACCAGGATCTCACCGGGCAGGAGCGCGTCGATCTCGTCGGCATTGCGCAGCACGCGGGCGCGGCCGCACACACCACCGCTGCCGGAAACGCGAATCCCCTTCAGTCGCGAGTGCGAGGCACGGACCAGCAGGACCTGGCCATGCTCCACGTCGAGCGACTCGAGCGCGCGCGGCGTGATCTGGCTCGAGAGCGCAACCTGCAGCAGGGCCTCGCTGCGTTCCATGCGCTCGGCGCAGCGGTTGCGCGCCTCGGACAGGGTCAGCACCGCAGTCCCAAGCCCGTCGACCTCGTCGGGGGTCAGTTGGAAGATGCGCTCGCCGAGTGCAGAGCGCGAGCCCAGTTCCACCAGGATACCGCGCAGGAAGGCCAGTTCGCGCAGCGCATGGTGCTTGGCCTCTTCCTTCAGGGCCGCGAAACGGCGCGCGCGATCGACCGTGATCTTCAATACGCGCGAGCCGGGCAACTCGTGTGCCGGACGGCGGGGCTGCTGCTGCGATAGCGCCGCGCGTGCGGCCATTTCGTCGACGAGTGCCGGATCCTCCGCATAGCGCGGAGCCGCAAGCTCGTAGTCGAGCGGCGAGCGATGGCCATGTTGCGCAAGGAACTCGCTCGGCAAACGCAGGCCGCGGCCTACTTCACCGAGCAGGCTCAAGCCCTCTTCGACCACGCTGCGCGGCGTGTGCGCCAGATGCTCCGCCGGATCGAGGCCGTTCTTCTCGAGCGCACGCAGCGCGGTCTTGAACAGGATGTCCGCGGCAACGTTCACGATCTCGGCCTGCACGTAGACTTCGCGCACGAAGAGCGCGCGCCTTTCGCGGTGCAAGTCGGCGAGTTCAACTTGCGAGAGTCGCGCAAGATCCACGGCCAGGTCCAGTCGCGAGCGGCGCAGGTAGCCCGGCAGGAATTCCTCGCGGAATCGGCGTTCGATCTGTTCGGCGCCTCGCGCGAGCTGGAAGACAGCGAGCGCGCCGGGGCTTGTGGCCAGGCGACGCGCTTCTTCCGCGCGCCTGACGTAGAGCCGGCCGAAGGCGCTGATGACGAAAGGCTCGGAATCAGGCCTGACGTCGTAGGGTACGCGCAGTTCGCGGCAGGCGAGATCGGTGCTGCCGCCGTGGGCCC
>JANMRV010000716.1:0-5603 GCA_031388685.1 Planctomycetota bacterium | reverse complement strand
AGGCCCACTTGTGATATCACAGACTGCCTGCCTGGATAGTGGCTCGCAGATTTCCCAAGCGGAAATTTTCAAAAGCGTCGCTCGGGCCAGCCGGCCAAGAGGTTACGTCCGTTCGGCCGCGAGTTTTGAAAAAGTTGACCTGCTGCCGCACTTCTCTACGGATGCGTTGAATCTGCCAGCTTCACTTCGACGGACTGAGTGCGAAAATCGAGAACTGCGCTGGGGACTATGGCGCTTCTCAAATTGGTGGTATCTCTTGAGACGAACGCCGCACATCCTGCGGCTCTCCCGCTTCCCTTGCCCGGAGGATCTTTATGTCGCGCGTAGTTCGCTCGCCTTGGCTCGTGGCTCTTGTCGTCGCCTTCCTTCTCGGCGCACCGCTGTAGTACGCGTCCTGCATGAGGACGAACGCGTCGCTCGCGGCAAGTCCGCCGCCGATGCCCGCGGTTCCGATGCAGCAACCGCCGCCGCCACAGAATCCCGCGACGGACTTGACCGACGCATTGCTGCGCGTTGGATTCGACGCGAAGGCGCTGACGGCAGTTGGACTTTCAGCGAACGGCGCAGCCGCGTTTGTCGCTGCATTTCGCGGCTCGTGCGCGATTCAGGCCGTCGTCGTTGACCAAGCCGACACCGCGTATTCCGCAGCTCGCGTGTCGTCCGATGCACTGCGCCGCAAGATCGAAAGCGGCAAGGGATCGGCCGAGGATGTCACCGAGTATCAGGCGCAACTTGCGGCCATGGCGACGGCGAAGACCACGAGCGATGCGGCGTTGACTGCTGCACGCGCGCCGGCCGAAGCACTGCTATCGCAGGCCCAACGCGCCCAACTCGCAAGCATTCGCGCGAACAAAACGTGGGAGTTGCCCATGGAATTCTTGCTCGTCGATCGCAGCGAGGTGCAGTGGGTTGCGCTTCGCGATGCACTGTCGAACGAAAAGATTGCGCCGCGCTACGGTGGGCAGACGGCTCCTGAACACGCGGCCGTGCTTTCGGCGGCCCGCTCCAACAATGACGTCGCGCTCGCGAAAACACGCCTCGACACGAACCTCATCTCACTCCAGGCCGCGATCAACGCGGCGATCGTGGAGTAACCGTGTTCGCCGCGTGCCTGCTCGTCGCGTTTGCGGCGAGAGCGCGGCGCAGGCAACTCTGCATCGGCTTCGGGTTCGTCCACGCTACGCCACCCTCGGCTTGCCACGGGCGGCGACCGCGAAGCACACGAATGCGCCGGCGGCTAACGCGATGCCGAAGCCGAGGGCGCGGCGCGCGTCAGCGTCGGAGACGAAGACGAGTCGGAACTTGCCCTCGTCCGGGTGCGGCGGCCCGGCTCCGCGCTCCGCCTCGAGCACCGCGATATCGCGTTCAGTGGCGAGGATCGCCTTCTCCGACTCGGATGTCCAGAGCCGTCCAGCGTCGGGAAACGCGACGTAGCGTCCGGCGACGAGGAACAGTATGCCGGCGATGATTGCGAGCAGGCGCATGGGTCGCTACCTCCTCCGCACGCCGAGCACGGCACACGCGAAACCAACTGCCACGAGCGCGATGCCTGCGTCAAACGTCGTGTGTGCAATTGGCACGGCGATGGGGTCGCCGTATTCGCGCTCAACGTGCTCCGGCCAGAAGCAGAAGAACGCAGCGACCCAAAAGAGTAGTCCCACGAATAACAGGCCTTCACTGAACATCGGTGGCTGAAGTTGCGCACGGTCTCGCGCTGCGTTCAGCTCGGCGTGACGGCGAGCGTGCTGCTCCGGCGTCTCGTGGATCTCTGCGGGCATGGGTCACTTCCTTCCGTGGGAGCGGAGCATCGGGAAAGCTCAAGTACGCCCACTTCGCCCGCGCCCCGCAAGGGTTACGAACGTCGCTCCTGAAGCGAAACGAGACGTTGGCGCAAGAACCCAGGATCCTTGGGAGCCAGTCCTACATCTCGGCGATCTGGACCGTGCCGGGCCGAAGCTGTTCCTCCCTCTGCGCCACCCTCTGCCTGCTGACGCCGAACCGCGCTCCGATCTGAGCGAATGTCGCCGGCCTCGATGTCAGGACTCGCTCGCGCACTATCGCGGCGTCCATGGGGGACAGGCCCGCGAGCAACCGGCGCAGCTCGGACTTCGGGACACGCCAATACTTCTGGAACCTGGGACTCCATCGCTTTCGCGGCGCCGTCCGCTATCCGGAACATGTCCGAGCTGATCTCTACCGACTGCCGGTAAGCCGTTTGCGAGAAAATCGCATGCACGGTTTGAAAGGGGGTCTTGACCCGAACTCACGCGCGAAGGTGCGTGGGAACTGATAAAGATCTACCAATGAATAACCTCCTCGCTGATATTATCGCCCTTCTATCGCCACTGCTGCAAGAATGACGGAATTGGCGGTTGCCACTGTTCTGGAGCACGTTGCGTTCTCCCCCTCTGTCCTGACCGGCCAAACAATGAGAATGTCTGGGCTACCGTATCGTATTCAGCGAGCTTTGTCTGACCGGAATATACCGAGCAGTTTTGCCAATTTGCATTCGCCACTATGGATACATCATGCAATCGATCGCTCTGGTGGTCGATGTAAGACCTTCCCCAACGGCCATCAGACGTTCTAAGATAAAACCATACCTCGTAAGGCTCTGACCAATGATTCCACTGCTGAATCACGAAATAGGATTCGCCGGTACGCCCATCTAGCCGTGCAAGAACTCCGTCCCCTCCAGGCAGGCGATCTCTAATCACAAAGCCTATTACACCGATTGCTGTAATGGCTAGAATGAGCAGTCCAAATAAAGCTCGCATTTGAGTTGGCAGCTGTCTGACTCACGAATCCGACCACGTGTACCCTGGCGGCGAATCATTTTTGGACTCAGCGCCCCGATCGTTCGGTGACTTTCTTTCTTTGTTACCATCACCAACGGAGGGTACCCACCGCCTACCGGCAAACTTGGGCGAGTCCGTGCCTGGTGTAACGCAAGCACCACAAACCTGTTTCAAGCCACTCAACGAACACGCCGCACCCGGCTGGACATAGTAGAACCCGCCACCGCATGTCATGCCCTCGCAGTCTTTTCCGAACCACGATCCGACGCATTCACCTTTCTTAAGTTTCACCCATTGCGCCTCACCAAACTTGTCGCCGGCAACGAGTGCATGTTGATCAACATCAGACATGTTGCAGCAACAGCCACCTATATCAGGGGCCCAGTCTGCCGCTGCGCATTGCTCGCCTTCCATTCCATCAGATGTCTTCGTCCCACCTGTCGGATCCGATGGGCGAATGGATTTCAATCCCATAGGGTCCATTCGAACTTGAGGGAGGGAGCGCGAATATTGGAATGTATTAGTGGTCTCTATGTGCTGTGAGGGATCTCGTGCTATCCAAAGCCCGAGATCTGATGCAAGCACTCTGTACCTAGCTGAATAATGAGGCCGTGTCGGAAGCACTTCATACCCAACAACTCCGCGTCTATTCCCAACCGCGCTCGCCGACAACGTACCGCGTCCTAGCGCAACGGAGCCTAGATTGCCAATATTGGCCTTGTCTGTCGCGTCCACGTCCCCGTCTAGGTCGTAGTCTCCCCGGACGTCATAGTGGGTGTTGTTTATCCACCCCTGGATTATTGTCCGATCCGTACCGTCAGCGATGCCGCCTGAGTTCGCATCCCCAACCGGGAGCCCGAACGGCACGCCGTAGGCTGAATACCGATCCATCTCGCGTTGCCCGCCCCCTGACGAGATCAGCGCAACGACGTCGGCATGCTGGTTCTGGCAGTAGTAGATGCGCTCCTCCAGCGTCCCGTCACTCGCGGTGGTCCACGCTGTGTTCGCGTCCTTCTCCCGGAACGCGACGAGATCGATGTACGAGCTGCCACCGTACCCGCCAGCGCCCGCCTGCTGGTGGACGAAGCGCTCCTTCGGATCCGTGTCTGAGCTTCTGTACGTCGCCACCATGCGCCAGACCTCGTCGTAGGCGAAATAGTACCAGAGGTCCGAGCCGTCTACGTCCGAATCGGTGTCCGCGTCCGCATGGACCGCGATCCTGAACCCCAGGCCGTTGTAGCGGTATTCTGCGACCAGGTCGTCGTCCAGCTCCCTGACCTTCCTGAGCCTGTAGAACGCGTCCCACTCGTACTTGTAGTCGGTCGCGTCGTTCGTCAGGTTCCCTGCGGGATCGTACGTGAGCGAGTAGTTGTTCCCCGTCGTCGCCGGGTTGGTGTCGAGGTCGCGGGTCAGGATCTCGTTGACCTTGTTGGCGGTCTTGGTGTCGTCCCATTCCCCGGTGTCGGTCCAGTCAGAGTCATCGTTCAGGTTGACCTTGTCGCGCGACCAGTTCCCGGTCTGCGTCAACGTCCATTCCTGCTTGCGCGTGCGGCTCGTGATCGATCCTCCTGAGAGCGTCCCCTCGTCCGCCACGGTCAGGCGATTCAGGTTGTCCATCGTGTAGAGGATGTCGAAGCCGACGTGCCCGTCGCCACCCGCCGCCGCATCCGCTTCGTCGGCGCTCGTAATGTTCGAGTTGCGGTCGTAGGCGAGCGCAACCTGGTAGAAGTTCTGGTCGGTCGCGAGGTCCTTGGTCCACTTGCTCGTGACAACGCGATTGAATCGATCGAGGTCGGCATACTCACCTGCCGTCGCGGTGTACTGCTTGGACCAGACGTCCGGCTCGTCGTACGTCGTGCCGACGACTTGGCCGGCGCCGAGATAGTCGTAGAGGGTTAGCGTTGTCGCACCATCCAAGATTGCCGTTACTCGGCTTGCGTTGCCATCTTGGTAGCCACCTGAGGCGCGATATTGGAAATCAAAGGTCTTGCCGCCGACAGTCTGGCTCGAGCGACGGATCGTGTTGCGCCCTCCAGTGGCCTTCGCGTAGGCGTACGATGCGTCGTAGTACCCGCTCGCGTCGACCGTGTCGTCCATGTCCTGGCGGAAGTTCGTGACATTCCCCCAGCCGTCGTACAAGTACTTGACCTGGTCGATCTCATCACCATTCGTGACTGCATCGTACTGGGTGACCGTCTCCACCTGTCCCAGGCTGGTGTACGTCGTTTCAATCCTACGCACGGCCCCATCGAAGCCCGTACCCACGGTATCCACCTCGCGGATCGTCTCGCGGCCCGCCGTGTCGTAGAAGGTCTCGAAGATGTTCCCGCCTGCCGCGGGGCTGGCAACGTACTGATCCTTCTTCCAGATCTGCTGGCCTTGGGCGTTGAACGCGAACTTCACGACGTCGTCGGTCGCGTCCGTCGATTCTGGAAACTGGACCTTGGCGAGCAGGCGGTTCGACGAGATCTTCGAGTCGCCGGCGCTCGTGCCCTTCGTCACGCCAAAGGTGTAGGTCGTGACTTGGTCATCCGATGTCTGGTAGTTGTCCGCGGTGATCGAGGTTTGCAGGCCGTTGGTGTAGGCATACACGACTACCTGGTCGTCATCGGCCGTAGCGCCGCTCGGCGCTCCATCGACGTAGTTCCCGATCACTTTCGTGCTCCGGCCCGCCGCATCGTACTCATAGCGCGTCTCGAGGGCCTTCGGATCGCTGATCTCCTTGAGCGTGCCGTCGTCGTTGAAGACGCTGCTCGTCACCAGCACCGTGTCCGAGCGTGCCGGAACGCTGCCTGGATAGGTGAA
>JANMRV010000666.1:0-1472 GCA_031388685.1 Planctomycetota bacterium | reverse complement strand
GCCGCTGTCCGCGCGCGTGCGCGCGGACAGCGGCCCAGAAGGTAGGGTGGGGAAGTACCTGACTCGGTACGTGCGCTCCCGAACAGTTGTGGCGGCGAAATCGCACACTGTTTTTTTCAGCCGTGACGGTTGCACCGTGCGCGGGTAAACGTTGAACGCCGCGCCGCTCCTCTCGTTGTGAGCCGGCGCAGGTCGAGCTAGGCTCTTCGCCCGTGATCACCGTCGAACACCTCACGCGCCGTTTCGGCGCGAACCTCGCGATCGAGGATCTCTGCTTTCATCTAAACGCAGGCGAAGTGGTCGGTTTTCTCGGGCCCAACGGCGCGGGCAAGACGACCACGATGCGCATCTTGACCGGCTACCTCCCGGCCAGCTCGGGCAAGGTCACGATCGCCGGTTTCGATGTCCTGCGCGATTCACTCGCCGTGCGCCGTCAGATCGGGTACTTGCCGGAAACCGTGCCGCTGTACCGCGAGTTGCGTGTGCGCGAGATGCTCGAGTTCCAGGCGCGCCTGCACGGCATCGCGCGGCGCGAAGCGAAGGCGCGCATTCCCGCGTTGCTCGAGCGTGTGCGCATCGCAGATCGCATCGAAAGCATGATCGGATCGCTTTCGCGCGGCCAACGCCAGCGCGTCGGTCTCGCCGTTGCGCTGCTGCCCTCGCCGAAAGTCCTGATCCTCGATGAACCGACCAGCGGCCTCGATCCGTTGCAGCGCTTGGAGATGCGCGGCCTTTTGCGCGAGCTGGCTCGCGAGCACACCGTGCTGCTCTCGTCGCACATCCTGCCCGAGGTCGAGGCCGTCTGCCCGCGCGTGATCATCCTGAACAAGGGCAGGATCGCCGCGGACGGCACACCCGAACAACTGGTGCGCGGCGATCCGCACGCCAGCGCGGTCAAGCTCGAGGCCGTCGTCGGGCAGGACAGCGCCGGCGCCGTGCGCCTTTTGCGGGCGCTCAAGGGCGTGAGCGACGTTCGCGACCGCGGCCGCCTCGGCATTCACCACGTGTTCGATGTCTACTGCCGGGAAGACCTGCGCGAGGATGTTGGCGCACTCTGCTCCCAACGCGGCTGGGCGCTGCGCGAATTGTCATGGAGTCGGCCGACACTCGAGGATCTGTTCGCGCGCATCGCGCTGGACCTCGAGCAGGACGGCCCGCCGACTGCGGGACAGACGCAGGAAATCAACGCGGGGCCCGTCGACGCAGGCGTGCTGATTTCCATCGCTCCCGCTGCGCGCGAGCGTGCCGCGCTGGCGCCCGCTGACGCGAAGAAACCGCTGCCGCTGGGTACACCGACACCGCCGCGCATCGCCTACAACCTGAATCCGTTCGAGTCCGGTGCCTCGCGCGATTTGGCCAGACCGATCGTGCCCAAGGGCGACTCCACCGCCGATCCGTCATGAGCGGCACCTGGACGATTTTCCGGCGTGAACTCGCCGGTTTGTTTTTTGGCCCGCTGGCCTGGATCCGGC
>JANMRV010000650.1:0-1847 GCA_031388685.1 Planctomycetota bacterium | reverse complement strand
GCGAAGAGCACGCCATCGCTGCGCCGCCCGAGATTATGCTCTCCTCCCGCTGCGACCTCGACCCACGTGAGCCCCGGCGGTAGCCCGATCCAGTTTGCTTGGCCGTACATGTTGTTGCCCCACGCAGCGAGCGTGCCATTGCTGCGGATAGCCACCGTGTGTTGGCGACCAGCCGCTATAGCGACATACGTGAGACCGGCTGGTAGTGCCGGGGTGTTACACGCGCCGTTCGGACCCAGCCAGTTGTTTCCCCACGCGACGACCGTACCGTCGCTGCGGCGTGCGACGGTGTGAATATACCCTGCCGCGACATCGACAAACGGCTCCTCGCCCCAGCCGCTGTCAAAGACCATTTCGCCCCAGCCTCTGATTGCGCTCTGGGCTGTGCTCACAGGGCCGATGAGGGTCCACGCGAGTCCGAACGCCGCAACGAAGGCCGCGGACCTAAGCATGTTCCGAATCAACGCAGTGCGGGCCATTTGTATACTCCTAAACCAAGTCGCCTTCGAACGAACTCTGTCGGGCCTTCTTCTTAGCCCGACACCGGGGACCTGGGTCTGATCAACCGAGCGCTGATTTTCGCCCCTGAATTCTCATTTTTTGGGAAGGGGAACCGGGGCGACAAGCAGGAACGAGCCTAGCGCCGCGGATCTTCTGCGGGGCTGACTTGTCCGCGGGGGCCCGGCGCCGAACCGGATAGAGAGTGGTCGTTAGGTTGCGCCGGGCGGTGCCTGAACGGGCGTAGGGCAACGCCGGAAATGCATGCCCTGCCTCAGCTCAACGCAGCAGTTCCATCAAGCGCGCGCAATGGGCGTCGAGTTCCTCAGGCGAGGCCTTCGGAAAGCGGCGCTGCAGCACGCTCAGCAGGGCCGCCTGGAAGTCCCGCCGGCCCTTGGAGAATTGGTGGTGCACGTAGTCCGCTTCCAGTTCCAGACGCTCGGCGATGTCCCGCACCGGGAGACCCTCGTGGAATCGCAGCCGTAGGATCTCCACGCGCACGAAGGCGGCCCCGCCCAATTCGCGTGCGCGTCGCTCCTGCTCGGCGGCGGCCTCGCGCACCAGACTTCGCGCCCACTCTCGATCCAGTGCTTGGGAAAGGCTGGTCTCGACAATTGGCAGCTCGTCGTGAATCAGCGGCTCGTCCGCGTTGTTACTGCGCTGCTGGAAGAATCGCTTCTCGTGTCGCGCGGCCACGTTGCGGACAATTGCGCCGAGAAAGGCACGAAAACCGCTCGGCGCCTCTCGGTTCGACTTGTCCAGCGCTCCGCCCGCCTTGATGCACTCGAGGAAGACGTCTTGAACGGCGTCCTCCACATGTTGAAGGAGCGCGCGGCCGCGCCAACGCTGCGCAAGGATTCCTCGGATCGAATCGGAGTAGAGGCGAACGAACTCCTCACGGTCCTTGGAGTTCCCGGCGCGTGCGCCCTCGATCAACTCCCAGCTCGTCGATTCCTCTTGAACCACGAGGAGAATGATACAGCGTGGACGAACTTCTTCTGGAAAAGAGCGCCACGAATCCCGGGACCGAAGCGGGCACGACGTGAAGTAGGCGAGTTTCAGGGCCGAGCAAGGTCCGTCAGGCGCAGGACGAGTTCGTCGCGAAACGCGACCAGTCGCTGAATCTGTGCCGCGTCCCAGCTCGCGCTCGCAGCAAGCTCAGCGATGGCGAAACCGCGCAGCAGCCAGGCAAGTGTCATGGGTGAGAATCCGCCATCCTTGAGCGGAGCATCGCCGACCGCGCGAACAAGGTCGCCGCCCGTTTCCAGCAGGACTTGAAGGTCCTGCAAGTCGCGCAACTCGGAACGGCCAAGAACGGTGACGAGCTTGTTGACGAGGATCTCATGGCG
>JANMRV010000632.1:0-4035 GCA_031388685.1 Planctomycetota bacterium | reverse complement strand
CCTACAAGATGCCCACGATCGTGACACCCTGGAACCCCGTGCTCGCGTTCGGCATTTCGGTCGGGATCGGCATCGTCTTCGGCCTCTATCCTGCCTGGCGCGCGGCCAACATGGATCCGGTCGAGGCGTTGCGACACGAGTAGTCGGGCCCGAAATCAGGTCATCCGGCACCTCCCATCTGCGCGCGCAGGCCGAGCGCCTGCGCATAGTGCTTGGTTTCGATCGCGTCTTTGTCGTCGAGATCCGCGAGCGTGCGCGCGACTCGGCGCAGCGACTGTACAGCGCGGGCCGAGAGTCCGCGCGATTGTGCCGCGCGCGCAATCATGCCGCGTGCCTCGCCCGAGAGCGGTGCGACACGATCGAGTTCAGCGCCGTCGAGAGCGTAATTGAGAAACGGCGGCAAGCGCGCGCGCATGCGCTGTCGCGCTCGATCGACGCGCATGCGCCACTCAGCGTGCGACGGTCCGCGCTCCGGTCCAAGGGGCGCGCAGAGCTCATCCACGCTGGGAACGTCGAGTGAAACGCACAAATCGATGCGGTCGAGCAGCGGTCCCGAAATCCGTTGGCGATAGCGCTGCACGACCATCGGCGAGCAGTGGCAGGGGATTCTCGGATGTCCCTGATAGCCGCAAGGGCACGGATTCATCGCCGCGACGAGTTGGAATCCTGCCGGCATCTCGAGCCGCTGCCCGGCGCGGCTGATCAGGATCGTGCCGCTCTCCATCGGTTGTCGCAGAGCCTCGAGGGCTTCACGGCGGAACTCAGGCAGTTCATCGAGGAATAAGACGCCGCAGTGCGCGAGCGTGATCTCGCCCGGTTGCGGCGGCGATCCGCCACCGACCAGCCCGGCGTAGCTGATCGTGTGGTGCGGCGCGCGAAACGGACGCTCGTCGGCCAGCCCTCCGGGCCACTGGCCCGCGGCGGAAAGCACGCGCGTGATTTCCAATCGTTCACGTCGATCGGGCCGCCCCGCGAGCGAACGCAAGCGACGAGCCAGCAGACTTTTTCCCACGCCAGGCGGACCGATGAACAAGAGACCGTGACCTCCAGCGGCCGCGACGGCGAGCGCGAGTTTGCCTGCATACTGTCCGCGCACGTCATCGAGCGATTCGCGCGCCAGCGTCACGGAGTTCGCCGCCAACGCCGCTTCCAATTCCGTCTTTGGATCCGGCGCGCGGCTGCGTTCCAAGCCCGGCTGTGCTCCACAGACGTGCGCCACGACGTCTTCGATGTGTCGCGCCCCGTAAGCTGCGATTCCGTCGATCCACGCCGCCTCCCGCGCCGTCGCGGGCGGGGCGAACAGCCGCTGAAGCCCAGCTTGCACGGCGGCCATCGCCACCGCGAGTCCGCCGGGCACAGCGTGCAGCGATCCGTCGATGCCGACTTCGCCGAGGAAAAGCGCGTTCGCGAGCACGCGGTGGTCCATGTGGCCGCAGGCCGCGGCGGCGGCGAGCGCCATGGGCAGGTCGAGCACCTCGCCCGACTTCCGCTTCGCCGCGGGCACCAGGTTCAGGAAAAGCCGACCGTTCGGAAGGTGCAGACCCGAGGCCGCGAGCGCGCACACCAATCGGCCACGACTCTCGCGAATCACCGGATCGGGCAGGCCGGTGATCACGACTTCGGTGCGCTCCTTCTCTCGGAGATCGAAGCGCGCCTCCACGGTCACGAGCTCCGCGCCCGTTCCCACGAGGCAGGCTCCGAACACGCGCACGGTGTGCATGCAGTCACGACCGAGCTCGAAGCGTCAGGTGGCGTCCGAACTGCGTAAAACCTGGAACTTCTCGACATTTCGAGCTGCCGGGCGAACTCGCGCGACTCGATCCGAGGCCGGCGCTACCGTGTGCACCCGTCGGAGCCCACGCCGACAGTCACTATCGATGGACCCGGGCCTTCCTGAGACAAGAACCGCGCGCGGCAACGCGCTGCGACATGGCGCGCTTGGCTGCGCACTGCTCGCCGCGAGCGCCTGCAACGGAACGAAGGAGCCCGCGCCGGAAGCTGTCGCGAAAGCGTCGGTCGAAACGCCCGCAGCGCCGCTCCCCGATCCGAAGACGCAGCCCTTGCCCGAGGCCGCAGCCGACGCGCACGACGCGATCGTGATCGCCGGCCTGCATTTTTCGATCGGTGCTCCGGTCGTGCTGTGGACCGATCCAGGCGGCTACAGCGCCTATGGAACCGAGCCCTTCTTCGACGCCGAACCGCGCCCCGATGGGCCGACGGGGTTGCGCTATCGACCCGGCCGCAAGCAGGGCGATGTCGATCGGGTCGAGCCTTCATTGTCGGAGCTGGCCGCGAGTGTGGACCAGTTCGTCTTGCACTTCGACGTTTGCGGCGTCTCCCGCCAGTGCTTCAAGGTGCTGCAGGACATCCGCGGACTGTCGGTGCACTTCATGCTCGACATCGACGGCACGCTCTATCAGACGCTCGATTTGCGCGAGACGGCCTGGCACGCCCGGCAGGCCAATCCACGGTCCATCGGAGTCGAGATCGCCAATATGGGCGCTTATCCGCCAAGCAAGTCCTCGACGCTCGACGAATGGTACGTGCAGGACGAAACCGGCTGGCGCATCGCGATCCCCGAGCGCCTCGGCGACGGCGGAGTCGCGACACTGGACTTCGTCGGTCGGCCCGCGCGCGCCGAGCGCATTGGCGGCAGTGTGCAGGGCGAAGAGTTCGAGCAGTTCGATTTCACGCCACAGCAGTACGACACGCTGATCAAGCTCAGCGCGGTGCTCTGTCGCCTGCTGCCGAAGCTCGAGCCCGACGCACCGCGCGACGCTTCCGGCCGCGTGCGCACGGACGCGCTTTCGCCCGAGGAATTCGCAGATTTCCACGGCATTCTCGGCCACAATCACGTCACGCGCGAAAAATACGATCCGGGTCCGGCCATGGACTGGGAGCGCTTCCTGGAGGCGGTTCGCGCACGGCTCTGAGCGCCGCGACGGGAGTTCAACCCTCGCCGAGCGCCGCGCGCAGGCTTCCGCCGTTTTGCGCAAGGCATTTGCGAGCTGCGCCCGCATCGAGTCCGCGACGGGCCATGATCACGGCGACTTGAACCTGGCCTTCGGCGAGCCGCAGCCAGCGCGCTGCCGCGTCGCGATCGCAGCCCGCGATCTCCTCGACCAGTCGGATGCCGCGGTCCTCGAGTTTCGCGTTGCCGCGCGTGTTGACAGCAACCATCAAGTTTCCGTGCACCTTGCCCAGCCGCACCATGACCAGCGTGCTGATCGTGTTGAGCACGAGCTTCGTCGCCGTTCCAGCTTTCATGCGCGTCGATCCGGTCAGGACTTCAGGCCCGGTCACCACGCGGATCGAGACGTCGGCGGAGTCATCGACGAGTTCGCGCGGCACGCAGGCCAGGAACACCGTCGCGGCGCCACGCTTGCGCGCGAACTCGAGGCTCGCCCGCACGAACGGCGTAGTGCCGCTCGCCGCGACACCGAATAGGATGTCGCCGGGTCCGAAACCGCGGCCTTCCAATTGTCGCGCGGCGCCGGTCTCATCGTCTTCGGCGCCCTCGACCGCACCGTTCAACGCAGCGGCTCCGCCGGCGATCAGCGCTTGGACGAGCTGCGGATCGCTTTGAAACGTCGGCGGACATTCGACGGAGTCGAGCGTCGCCAGGCGCCCGCTGGTTCCCGCACCGAGATAGAAAAGACGGCCACCTGCGCCCAATCGCGCGGCGATCAAGTCGATCGCCCGTGCGATTTCAGTCTGCGCCGCGCCGAGAGCGACGTGGATCTTGAGGTCCTCGGCCTGGATCAAGGCCACTGCGGCCTCGGTCGTGAGCTGATCCAGATCCAGCGAAGCCGGATTGCGTTGTTCGGTCGGCAGCTTCGAGCGGTCCATGCTCACTCCGCCGCCGGCTTGCGGCGCGATTCGCCCGGCGCCCACATGTTGCGGCCGAGCGAGAGGCCGCCGTCGATGACCAGGCACTCGCCGGTGATGTACTCCGCGGCGGGGGACAGGAGATACAGGCAATGGGACGCGACCTCTTCCGCTGTCGCGAGCCGGCCCAGCGGCACTTGTGCTTCC
>JANMRV010000771.1:0-3400 GCA_031388685.1 Planctomycetota bacterium | reverse complement strand
CTGATGGCCGACATCTTCGAGAAGAACCTCGAGCTCCGCCGCCAGCGCCGGGCTCCCGCAGGCTCGAACAGTTCGATCTGAATCGCATCGAATTGCGAACGCGGGCGTCCCGCCGCAGGCAGGCCGGATTGAGTTCGCCTGACTAACCCAAGTCGACGTCGTCGGCGAACGACTCGAGCTTGGCCTGAATCAGATCGCGCGCCGTGCGGAAGCGATCGAGCATCTGTTCGCGCGGCAGCGAAACATCATCGCTCGCGGGATCCTGGATCGGCCAGTGCAGGCGCCGCGCCTTGCCGAGGAACAGCGGGCACACTTCCTCGGCGCACAGCGTGATCTCGGTTCCCACCGTCGAGGGATCGATCGTCTCGACGGACTTGGAGTGCTGCGCGCCTAGATCGACACCGACTTCGCGCATCACATCAATGGCGTAGGGATTCACGCGCGACGGCTTGCTGCCCGCGCTCTGCACATTGACGCTGGCGCCGAACAATTTGCGGGCGAGCCCTTCGGCCATCTGGCTGCGCGCCGAGTTGGCAACGCACAAGAACAAAAGACCCGGTTCGCGGTTCATGACTTCACGTTTCGGCTGGCGGGCACGGCACAAGCAGGAGCGACGATTTCGAGCGGGTTGGCGGGGAAGTAACGCCGCTGCACCCACAGCGCGACGTTGACCAGGCCGATGAGCACGGGGACTTCGACCAGCGGCCCGATGACGGCCGCGAAGGCCGCCCCACTGTGAATTCCAAAGCTCGCGATGGCGACCGCGATGGCCAGCTCGAAATTGTTCGATGCCGCCGTGAACGAAAGCGTAGCCGACTGCTTGTAGTTGGCTCCGATGCGCTTAGCCATGAAGAATGTGAGCGCGAACATCACGAGGAAGTACGCGAGAAGCGGCGCGGCGATGCGCAGGACGTCGAGCGGAAGCTGGACGATCGTCTCGCCTTTCAGCGAGAACATCACCACGATCGTGAACAGCAACGCGACGAGCGTGATCGGACTGATCCGCGGCACGAAAACCCGCTCGTACCAGTCGAGGCCCTTCGCCCCGACGAGCAGACGGCGCGTGATGAATCCGGCCAGGAACGGCACACCGAGGTAGATCGCGACCGTCCTGGCGACTTCGGCGATCGAGATGTCGACGATCGCGCCCTGGATGCCGAGCCAGCTGGGCAGCAAAGTCGCGAAGAAGTACGCATACACCGGGAAAAAGAGCACCTGGAAGAGCGAGTTGAAGGCGACCAGGCCGGCGCAATATTCGGCGTCGCCGCGTGCCAATTCGTTCCACACGATCACCATGGCGATGCACGGAGAAATGCCGACCAGGATCAGGCCCACCATGTAGTCGGGCTTGTCGGGCAACATCGTCGCCGCGAGTGCGAACATCAGGCTGGGTGCGATCAACCAGTTGAAGAGCACGGACAAGCCGAATACGCGCTTGTTGCGAAAAACCTTGCCGAGTTCCTCGTAGCGCACCTTCGCCAGCGGCGGGAACATCATCAGGATCAGTCCGGCGGCGATCGGGATCGAGGTCGTTCCGACGCTCAGCTTGTCGAGCGCGCGCGTGAATCCCGGCGTGAAGAAGCCCAGCGCGACGCCGATCCCCATGGCCAGGAAAATCCACAGCGTCAGGTAGCGGTCGAGGAACGAGAGCCTGCCGGCAACTCCGGTTGTGTTGCTCATCGCGCGATCCTGCCCTTCGACATGGCGCGCGAGTGGTGGATTTTCCTGCTCACGCGCGAGCCGCTGCAGGAGACACTTGCGCCCGAGTGTGGATGAGATCGAGCCCAGGTTGCGCTGTCTGAATGGCCCATGGGACCAGCGCCAAGCGCACAGCAAACTCAAGCACTTCGCTGCGAAACCGCGTTCCAGCGGAGCAGCACATGGCGGGGTCGGAGACATGGCTGAAAGCGAGCATGGGAGTTTCCTTGTTTTGATCGCCGATGAACGATGCTGTGAGTGAACGCTGAACGTTCAAAGCCCGCCGACCAGGGCCTTCAATCGACGAAGCGTGCGCGGCTCGACGCAGTAACACATGCGCGGCCCATCGACCTCGCCTCGGATCAGCCCCGCGTCCTTGAGAATCTTCAGATGCTGTGAAACGGTCGACTGGGCAAGCGGCAATTCCTCGACAATGTCGCCGCAAATGCACGTGGTTTGACGCACCAGGATGCGCAGGATCTGGACCCGCGCCGGGTTCCCAATGGCTTTGGCCAGTGCGGCCAAGTCGGCGTCGGCCTCGGGGCCCTCGATCGGCCGAAGGTCGGCTTTCCCGTTGGCGGCTGGGCAGCAAACCGGTTCGCTTTGCGCGCGACGCTTCATCGTTCAAAGACGATATGTATTGCAAACGCACGACTCAAGCGGAATACGCAGGCACGCACGATGTCGCGCAAATCTTCCAGCTCGCTGGCGATCGCCAGGATCGATCCTCCCTGACCATGCTGCGGCTCGCACTCGGGTGCCTGCGCCCTATCGAGCATCCATCCCACGGAGAGCGCTCGCTTGAACACCAACATATTGCCGAGGCGGAGCTCGGTCTGGGCAAGTCACGCTTTCCAGGTAGGTTGGGTTTGGCCTGGTGCTGTGCCGGAGGGACAACGACCGCTCCGTTCAGACCGTTTCCCAGAGTGCCCGCAACGGCACCGCGCGCAGCCCATCACCGAAACTCGCGCTGGTCTCGCCGTCATAGAGCACCACACCGCCGACGAAGCGCTTGCCTGTGGCCTGCCTCAGCCTGCGAAGGCCCCGGAAGTCAGCCGCGCTCACCGTGGCCGCCGCCATGACCTCCACGCCGACGAGCTCGCGCGCACCGCGCTCGATGACGATGTCCACTTCCACGCCGTCCTTGTCCCGGTAGTGGAAGAACGCGAGCGGATCCTCATGCCAACTGGCCTGCCGTCGCAACTCCTGGAACACGAAGGTCTCGAGCAGCTGGCCCAGCAGGGGCCTGTCGGCATGGAGTGCTGCGGCGTCCACCCCGAGCAGTGCGCAGGCGAGCCCGGTATCACCGAGGTGGAGCTTGGGTGTCTTGATCAGCCGGCTCAGGCGGTTGCTATGCCAGGGCGGGAGCGACTCCAGCAGGAACACTCGCTCGAGCAGCGTGACATAGTCGCGGATCGTTGGTCGGCTCAACTGGAAGGGCGCAGCCAGCTCGGTCACGTTCAGGAGGCGCGCCGTTTGCCCCGCCGCGAGAGTCAGTAGGCGCGCCAATGCGTCGAGCGCGCTGATGCGCGCCAAGTCGCGCACGTCACGCTGGGCGACGGCATCGAGATAGTCCCGGTACCAGATGGCACGGCGCCGACCGGCAGGCCTCACGAGCGCCGCGGGGTATCCCCCCGCGACGATCCGTTCCGCGAGCTGCCCGCCCAAGCGTTCCGTGCTCCGGGTCTTGAACCCGCCGCCG